>JBILYS010000021.1:0-12281 GCA_044377625.1 Crocinitomicaceae bacterium | reverse complement strand
CGCGCCAGGTCAGCAAAGAGGTGACAAACAAAATGATGCATATTATACCGCTAATATTGTCGTTCAAAGAAATATTACTTATAAAGACTATGCGAAACAACGCAGAGGGTATAAGTGGAGCAAAGGACGTTATAAGTTCTAATTGTTGAAAATATTGTTAATGAAAGAAACGAGGTGGCTATTGTCACCTCGTTTTGCATTTATACCTTTATCAAAAAAAACATGTACAAAATAATTCGCTTCTTCCTATTTCTTTTTGATCCAGAAAAAGTTCATTACTTTACGGCATTTAGTTTAAGGTTCTTATTGAAAATACCAGGAATGAAATGGTGTTGGAAGAAATTATTTTGCTCAGAAGATAGACAACTTGAAACGGAAGTTTTTGGGATCAAATTCCCTAATCCAGTTGGACTTGCAGCAGGCTTTGATAAAAATGCATCTATGTTTAATGATTTAGCTTATTGTGGATTTGGATTCATCGAAATAGGCACGGTAACGCCGAAAAGTCAACCTGGAAATGAAAAACCACGTTTATTCAGGTTAAAAAAAGATAAGGCGATTATTAATCGAATGGGATTTAATAACGGCGGTCTAACGGAAGTGATAGATAATTTAAAAAGCCGTAAAACAAAAATTATCATTGGTGGGAATATTGGTAAAAATAAAATTACTCCTAATGAAAATGCTGTAAACGACTATTTAATCGCATTTGAAGAACTTTTTGATCATGTTGATTATTTTGTAGTGAATGTTTCTTCGCCAAACACTCCTAACCTTAGAGAATTACAAGAAAAGGAACCGCTCAAACAATTACTTTCAGAATTGATGAAAGTGAATAATTTGAAAAAAGTTCAAAAGCCAATACTATTAAAAATCGCACCTGACTTGACAAATGAACAATTGGATGATATTATTGAAATTGTCGATGAAGTTAAAATTGCAGGCGTAATCGCTACTAATACAACAATAAGCAGAGAAAACCTTGTTGCTACTGATGAATCTTTAAATACAATAGGTATGGGAGGATTGTCAGGAAAACCGCTAAAAAATCGTTCTACTGAAGTGATTCGCTATTTATCTCAAAAATCCAATAATTCATTCCCTATAATTGGAGTAGGGGGAATTCATTCAGTAGAGGATGCTCTAGAAAAATTAGATGCAGGAGCAAAATTAATTCAATTATATACTGGATTTATCTACGAAGGACCTGGATTAGTAAAGAGAATTAATAAAGCTATTCTTAAAAGAAAATCGTAATTTTATTTAACTATGTTAAATTCGAAATTAAAACTGATTGAATGTCCACGTGATGCGATGCAAGGACTTCATGATTTCATTCCAACAGAAATTAAAGCGAATTATATCAATTCTTTATTGAAATGTGGATTTGATACGATCGATTTTGGGAGTTTTGTTTCACCAAAGGCAATTCCTCAAATGCGAGATACTGCAGATGTGTTGTCTAAATTGAATTTAACCAATTCAACGAAACTTCTTGCTATTATAGCAAATGAACGAGGAGCAACCGAAGCAACATCTTTTGAAGAAATAAATTATTTAGGTTACCCATTTTCCGTTTCAGAAGAATTTCAAAAAAGAAATACGAATTCAACGATATTAGATTCACTAACGCTTGTTGAACGAATTCAAAATACATGTATAAAATCAGGGAAAGAACTCGTTGTATACTTGTCAATGGGATTTGGAAATCCATATGGAGAAGAGTGGAATCCGGAGATTGTGCAGAAATGGAGTGACATTCTTTTTACAAAATTAGGGGTGAAAATTCTAGCTGTATCGGATACGATTGGTTCTGCAACACCTGATCAAGTAAAGGATTTGTTCTCAGTATTAATTCCTCAATTAGCGTCAGTTGAATTTGGCGCTCATATACATACGAAACCGGATGGAGCAAAGGAATTAGTCAATGCTGCTTATTCTGCAGGTTGTAGAAGGTTTGATGGTGCAATTAAAGGATTTGGTGGATGTCCCATGGCGAAAGATGATTTAACAGGGAATATGCCTACAGAAATCATGTTGGACTGGTTTAATGAAAATGAAATAATCACTGGAATAGAACCTACTTTGTTTAAAAAAGCATATTTAGAAGCAAATTCAGTTTTTCCAATGTAACTTTTTAAAATAAAACTATTATTTCAAAGATGAAAAAAATCATATATCTCATACTTGTAATTGTTTTTTCTGGATGTTCTGGGGATGACGAATTACCAACTAAAAAACCAGTCACGGATAATTCGGGAGAAATTACAGGAATTGAAACTTTATTTAATGCTGATTCTTTTGACGACCCAAAACATATTGAATTGTTGAAAGAATTGAAAATATGTTCTGAATTTCAAAAAGACACGTCAGATTACATGAAGCCTGCTTGTTCTCCACGTTTCTTTAAAATTTTTCCAATGAGGGATGATGCTCCAGTTGAAAATGCATTTTTATTACAAATAAAATCAAAAGTTGGTGGTATTAAATTGAGACGTCTTATAACTTTTGTTCGTGAAAAAGGAGAATTAGTGAAAGTCAATACTTTTATCGCTAATTTAATCGGTACGCGGAAATCAAAAACACATTATCCAGATTTAATTTTACGTTTCAATGATAATGTTGAAGGAGATGTAATCTTTTACAATTGCATCTTTGTTTGGAATGGTAAAACTTACAAATTTCAAACAACTGAAACTATTGAAGGAACAGATTCAGATGGTCCATGGAGACAGCGAATAAAAGCTGAACTTAAAGATTCTGTTTCTAATGATATTTACAAAACTCTTGTCAAAAACGAAATGATCTTATAATGAGATACCTTTATTTAAGTTTATTTATTGGAGTAATATCAAGCTGTTCAAGAGGAGTAGAGCTAAGGCCTATAAGTCTTGCACCACTTTTTAATGACTCAAATAGTAAAATTTGGATTATAAATGAAGTGAATTCCGGAAATAAAAATTTTGCACCAAAAATAAATATTGAAAAGGATGTGGTAATTTTTTATCAAAATGGAAAATGTGTATTTCAGCCAATGAATACAATTGGCGATCTTGAAGGAAAAAGAGGGGAGTACTCTTTATATCCGGATGAAAATCTAATTAGTTTATTTTTTGCTCAAGAAAAATGGGAATTCAACATTAAAGTTCAATCTGAAAATAAAATAATATTGAGCCCAACATTGAAGTCAGATATTAAATACCAACTAGTCTTAATTCCGTTTCCGGAAATTTAGTTTTTTATTACCTTATTAATTGTAGAACCTGAAATAGTTTCAATTTTCAAGAAATATATTCCATTCGGATAGTTTGATAAATCTATTTTTGTTTGTTCAGTTGTAAAAACTATTTGACCAAAGGAATTTGATACAATTACCTTTTGTATTTGAGATTCACATTCAACTGAGAACATCCCTTTTGTCGGATTCGGGTAAATTGAAACAGCGTTATTTTGATATAATTCATTTACTGAAACTGGATCATTAATCCAAGCATGAATATCGTCAATATATAATTTAAAGCCATCATTCGTAATGTTAACAAAAGCGATGTAAATAGCTTGATTGTTATAGGCGCTCAAATTGACCGTTCTAGTTGTCCATTCAAAATTTTCTTCAATGATATAGCCAACTGTATCGGTAAAACTTGCAATTTGATTGTCTGTCGTGGAAACGAGAACTAGATAATCATCAGGAACAGCTGCATCTTGCGATTTTGCTTCCCATTCAATAAAATTCCCGTAGCTACCTGTCGTAAATGGTGCTGTAATTAACCAACGGCTAGCTGTTCCCACAGGTGAAAAGTAGGATGTTGATGCCGCTATTGTATCAGTTAAATTTTCAGGATCTAAAACTGTAATCCAAGCAGAAGTATATTCAGATACTTGGGCAGCAGGAATTAAACCATCATTGTCAATTAGAGTATAACTCAAGGGCATTCCATTTTGAAAATCTGTAGTAAAAATGTCCGTTTGAGCAAATCCAATGATTGACACGTTTGATAAAATTACTAAAATGAATTTTTTCATGTTTATTATTTAATTCGGATTATCGTTTTATACAAAAATAGCGAAAGCAATCTAATCTGTAAGTGAAATAAGAATTTCTTTAAACTCTTGGTAAAAAGTATCAAATTCAACTAGACGATTTTTAAGAAATTCAAAAATGACAATTCTGTCTTTTATTAAATAAAAATCTAAGCCTTCTTGTTGCCACATAATTCTTGAAAATGATCTTCCTTCTTCGTTCCACATTTTTTCAAGCCAAATTGTTTCATGCGTCATATTGTTCTCCATAACCTTTTTCAATTCGGTCATTTGCTCCCAAATAATCGCGCGAATTCCATCGTCTTTTGGTTGAATATCTAGACACAAACGTGCGCCTTTGCCATCTGCTTGCAACCGAATGTAAACGTTTTTCACGTCAGATGGATACGATAGCCAATTTATCCTTTTACCGTTAGCCGATTTAAAATGACTCATGAATTTCCTGAACTCTGTCCAGAATTCAATATTCAATTGTTTTTGTTCTTCACGAGACAGCATTTAATTATACTTTATTTCGTAAACCTTTTTATTAAAGATAAAAGACCTCATGATTTTATCTTCTGAATAGTCAAAAGAAAATTCTTTAACTATTTGATTATTAATGTATTTTTTGTAACCGATTAATTTTTTGTTGTTTTC
Organism: Crocinitomicaceae bacterium; assembly: GCA_044377625.1. Classification (GTDB taxonomy): domain Bacteria; phylum Bacteroidota; class Bacteroidia; order Flavobacteriales_D; family Crocinitomicaceae; genus M0103. Next base: position 7,598 of record JBILYS010000021.1, on the reverse strand, counting down.
ATAAATCCATTCACTGGATAAATATTCTTTCACCAAGTTTTCTGTTAAATAATATGCTTTTTGGGGTAAATTATGCTCTGTAAACGTTACAACTCTATCAGCAGTTAGAAATTGTTCGTCTGAAATATTTAATCGTTTTATCCAATATTTAACAGAAACAACAGGCTTTTTCATGTCTAAAATAAAATTTATTTTCGAGATAAAATCTCCCAATTTCTCAATAATGAGAACAGTTTGACCATTTTTAGAATAAACAAATATTGAATCTTGAACAGCGTCCATTTTGTTTTTAACAAGAATAAGACAATCCTCTTTTTCTGAAACTGAAATCTTTTGATCTTTCTTTTGACCAAAAAATACTGGTGTATTCATTAAATTCAATTTACCCTCATTGTATCCAAAAATGATTTCAGTGAATGCTGTTTTAGAAAGTTCAAAATTGAAATAGGTATATTCTTGAATCTGCCCATGCTGATTGAAAAGATTAATATATGTTTCAGCTATATTATCTGGATTTCGCTCTCCCTTATATATAAATTGAATTTTATTAATTCTACAAAGAGATATTAACGAATCGTTCCAAATATTACCAATTTTCACAGGAGCATCCAAGAAGTTCTCAACAAATAATGGGTTAAATAGAGTGGAGGAGCTTAGTTGGACCGTTTTTGGTAATTCGTATTTTGTGTTTTCAATACTTGTGCAAGAACCGAGAAAAAGTAGAAGGGCAACAGGTAAAAAATGAACTTTATGCAACATTGTTTTTTTCTTTTATACAAAAGTAATTTTTTTCACTGAATACAGCGTTCTATTGTGATTTCTTGTCATTAATCTGTTTATGTAACTCATGTTACCCAAAGAATTTCAAACAATTAGTATCTTGCAGTTCAAATTTAAAACTCAGTCAATGAAAAAATACTTTATTTTATTCGCAGTGTCAATATCTATGATTTCTTGCAGTGATGCTCAAACAACCACCAAATCAAAAAATCAGAAAGAACAATCGAAGGGAATTGTCAACAAAGTTGTTACAAAATCAGAATTCAAAACGTTGATGACGAACAAAGAAGCACAATTGATTGATGTTCGGACTAGTGGTGAGTACAATGGAGGTCATATCGCCAATGCTAAAAACATTGACTTTAATGGTGCAAATTTCAAAACGAACATTGCTAAGTTAGATAAAAATAAACCTGTTTTAGTCTATTGTCAAGCTGGAGGAAGAAGTGGAAAAGCTGCTGCCATGATGAAAGGAATGGGATTTACTAAGGTGTATGATTTAGAAGGCGGTTACGGAAATTGGTAATTGTTCCCTGCAATCTATTTAACATAAGTAAAGCCGCTTTTATTTGCTAGAAAAATCAAAAGTTGAGGCTATAGTGAAAAAATTTAAATTCTGGAAATCATGACAAAAACAGAAATTTTACAAAACTTAAAGTGTGATGGATGTGCAAACACGATTACAAATGCTTTAAATAAATTAGAAGGAATTTCAAATGCTAATGTAGAAATTGAAACTCATTCAGTTACATTTGAATATAACAATGAGAATCAAATTGAAATCGTAGAAAAGAAATTGGCAAGTCTGGGATATCCGATCGATACGGATCCGAATTCCATCATGCAAAAAGCAAAATCATTTGTCAGCTGTGCAGTGGGTAGAATGACAGATAAAAAAGATTAGTGTTACTAATTTTATTCTCAATAGGACGAGCGGAACTAATAAGTATGTTTTTTTTTTACAAAAGGATGTGTGAGCGTATTGATGTAATTACTATTTAACATAATATTAATTATAGGACAATTACACAAGTTCCATTTTCCTATAATTTACGTTATATTAAATTGCCACACTCGAACATAACGTTATTCATTATAGGAAAATATCAAACAATTAATATCGCGAGCTTATTTAATTGTATTTCTTAATTTTACGTATAATTCGTTATATTTTTTAAAATATACTTAAGTAATGCCAAACAATTAAAAAAAAGTGTAAATTCAAATCAAACTTACTGAATACTATAGAACAATGACTTTAGCAAAATTATTTGAATTTGATTCGACTCATTTTTATGCTGCTTTGTTAGTAATTGTCACTGCAATTTTTAATCTTGGTATTTCCATTTATACCGTCTTCTTTTTGCAACGCAGTAAAACCAATAGTACCTTTTCGCTATTTGTCTTTTTCACCTCATTATGGCAGTTCACGGAAAGTTTCAAAAGACTTAGTTGCACTTCAGAAATAGCCATTGAATGGCAAAGAGTTTCCGAGGCCATGTTAATTCTACTAATCTCTTTTGGAATAATTTTTATTCTGAATATATCAAAATGGAACAAGAAAATTCCAAATAATCTAGAATTCCCACTAGTTTTCACACCTGTCGTGTTGCTGCTTTTCTTGATCATCGTAAGAGTTGATCGATTTAACGTGGATGAATCTGTATATTGGGGTTGGATTGTCAATCCGGAACCTACATTTATCACTTTATTGATTTATTCATCCTTTGCCATAGGAGGTTTAACAATCCTTGTTCTATTGTGGTTGTTATTTATATTAGAAAATAAAAATAACCGTAGATTTTCATTATTGCTGGCTTTGGGATTTACTGTTCCTATTATAGGTGGAATTGTCTTTGAATTTATACTTCCAATCGTTTTTGAGAAAGAAGACATTCCAATTACAGCTTCTTTGGTCACATGCTTTTCGGTTGCAGCATTATTGACAATCAGAAAGAATGAGATTTTAGATTTTTCCCCCAAACATCATTGGGAACAAATTATTCAAACAATGTCTGAAGGCATTGCTATTGTTAATAATAATGGTGAGATGATGTATGTCAATGAGACGTTTTGCCAAATGACTGAATATTCTAATTCCGAAATTATTGGAAAGATTGGTAACGAACTGTTCTTTGATTCCTCTGAGCAGAAAGATAATATGGAAAAAATATCTAAAGAAAGAATCGAAAAACTAACAAGTAAATATGAAATTCAAATTAAAACAAAAACTGGAAAAATAAAGTGGCTATTAATTACTGGATCTCCCTATAAAGACAAAAATAATAAAGTAATAGGGTCAATTGGTATTCATACAGATATTACCGATCGAAAGAATGCTGAAGTTGATTTGATGGATGCTAATCTTCAACTTCATGATCTTTCAACCCACCTCCAAATAATTCGCGAAGAGGAACGCGAACTAATTTCTAAGGAAATTCATGAATACATTGGACAGCATTTGGTCTTTATAAAATTAATGTCTGAACAAATCAAAGAAAACACACCGGATTTAGAAAAAAGGGACAAACAATTCAAAGACTTATTCTCTTCCATTAATGAAGCATTAACTTCAGTTGATATTATTTGCAAAGAGTTGCGCCCATTAATGCTTGAAACATTAGGGTTGTTTAGTTCACTTGAATGGTTGGCTTCAAATTTCACAATTAAAACAGGAATTGAATGTGTAATTAAAATTGAATGTGCTGAGCCTGATTTCCGGTCCGACCTTGCCCCTATTACTATTTTCAGGATCTTTCAAGAAGCAATAAATAATACACTTATTCATGCCGATGCAACAAGGATTAATGTAGAAGTTAAAATTGAAAAAAAAATATTTCTGTTTATCATCAAAGACAATGGTAAGGGATTTGATGAAACCAATTATAAGACCGAAAAAAAATATGGAATCACTGGTATGAAGGAAAGGGCAAATACGTTAAACGGTAATTTAATCATAATTTCAAAAATCAACCAGGGAACACTAATTCATCTTGAAATACCAATCAAATAAGCCTCATTTATAAGTAAAAATTTTTAATTATCTTTCAGATACGATATGCTTATTATTTAGATTCCTTTCCTTTAAATTTAAAGAAAAAATTAGCCCAAATAATTTTAGATAGCGGATAATTAATTGGAGCTGTAGCTAACAAACTTATTATTATTGCCGCTATTATTCCGTTAAAACTAACACTCTTAAAAAAGAGACTTATAGTGCACCAAACGGTAACAAAAACAGCGACACTTAAGGCGTAAACAACATAATACGAACCTTGGTAAAAACCTGGTTCTTTGGTTAGTTTGGTTCCACAAACGTCACATGTTTCTTTTGGTTTAGCTTTAAAGAAGGATCCTTCAAAAAAATCTCCCTCTTGACAATGTGGACATTTATTTTTTAAAATACTGTATATTTTTGTTCCCTTTTTCATTGGAGTTTTTGACAAAGTTACCTGTTGAGAACCATCATATTTGCAACTTGAGTTACATATATTGTGTAAGAATATTGATCAAAAAAAAAGGAGCCTTTCAGCTCCCAATTTCAAATAACTATTTTTTATTCAGGTTTAAATTTCTTCACCCGAACTGCGTTCATTCCTTTGATTCCGCGTTCTACTTCGAAAGTAACCATGTCGTTTTCAGCAATTTCTTCTGTTAACCCATTAACGTGTACAAATACATTTTCTTGAGTCATCAAATCTTTGATAAAACCATAACCTTTTGAGTCATTGAAATAAGTAACTTTTCCTTGGCGACCAGTTTCTTGAGGCTCATCGGTTCTTTTTGGAATTCCAATTTCGATGCTACTTGCATTGATCTTCTTTTTAACAACGCTCGGATCTGGCGGAGTATCAGAGATATTTCCAAATTCATCAACATAAGCCATCATACTTTCTAAGGAACCTCCTAGAGAACTTGCCTTACGCTCTTCTTTTGTAACAAGTTTATCTTGACGTTTTTTTAAACGTTTCTTTTCTTTTTCTTTTTTATTAAATGTCTCTTGAGATTTTGCCATTCGATTGTTTTGGTATTATGATTAATAAGGTTTCAAAAACAGTTGAAACCTGCATTTTGACACTGAAAAAACAATTAGGAAGCACAATTTTAATACTGTTGTACCGAATAATTAATTCAGTTATCGCGATGACTTGCCATACTGTGAAAAATTCAATTGGTGAATTTCCCCCGAAACTTGGGCAAAGATAAGATTTTTATTTTGATTGGGAACGAAAGAGACTTATAAAAATCAATCTTCAATAATTTCCTGAACACGTCCTACTGCGCCATCTTCGAGTCGAACTTTAATTCCATGAGGATGAAAATTAGATTTCGTGAGCAACGTTTGAACAATTCCTTCAGTCAATTCACCTGAACGTTGATTTTCTTTTAAAACTATTGCTACAAGCATTCCTTGCTTCACTTCTTCCCTCCTACTAATTGGCATAATTCCGTTCTAATCAGTTAAACTTGATCTGAGAAGTGATTCTCCCAATGGTCATTCAGTAATGCAACAAATCTTCGGGACATATTATTGAAATAGCGCTTTGTACGATATCCACTCACCCAATTTACTCCACGAATGGCATTTGTAAAGAAGATTTCATCCGCCGCTAATAAATTTTGTGGTAAAATATTACATTCATAAACTTTAATCCCATTTTTCAACGCCAAATTGATAATTTGCATGCGCATTGTTCCCGCCAAACAGCCCTCTTCTAATCCTGGTGTATAAAGCACACTATTGCTTACAACAAATATATTGCAACTAGAACTTTCAAGTATTCCTCCTGCATCATTTGCAATAAGGACATCATCCAATTTACGTTCCGTAGCATTAATTGCAGCCATCACATAGATTAATCCACTTTTAGTTTTAAAATTAGATAAAAAATTGCGTTGTTTTTTGATGTCTGTATATTGATCTACTTCAAGTCCTTTTGAATTCAATTCAAAGTTATTCGTCTCATAGTGGTAAACTTCAATAAAATAAGATGCTTCATTCGATTCAGGTTTATATGCTCCACCTGTAACGCGATCCAAGGAAATCCTGCATCTTCCACCTTCAATGATTTCCGATTTTTGACACAACTCAATGATTTTTTCCTCAAAAAATTGAGTGGTAAAATAGCTTGCAGGACGCATTTTTATTGCCTTGGCACCATCCAATAATCTTCGAACATGATTTTCCATGTTCAATGGAACACCATTCATAATTCGAATACTTTCAAACACGCCATCACCGTAGACATGACCTCTGTTTCCTGCGTGAATTGTAGGAGCATCATTTGTAAGCACTGAGCCGTTGTTGTTTATATAAAGCATCTTTTAAATCAAAAAATTAAACTGAAAAATTCTTTTCCTTTATCAATATTAATAATTAATACGTAAAGTATCCCAAAAATCGCACCTCCAATATGAGCATCATGTGCTATTCCTGTATTTCCTCTTCTATCCGCCCAATATTCAAAAGCCAAATAAAGTGGACCAAAAATGTAGGCCGGAATCGGAATTGGTATAAATAACAGTCCTAATTCCATTGTTGGATTCCAAATTATTGCGGCAAAAATAACTGCAGAAACAGCACCTGACGCCCCTAAAGATCTGTAATTTGGATTATCTTGATTGCGCATGTATGGAATAAGTGTTGCAAACAAACCTCCCAAGATATACAAAACTAAAAAGTGTATTTCACCGTTCATGGCCCCATATTGAAACATAAATTCTTTTTCGAGTAAACTCCCAAGAAAATAAAGTGACATCATGTTGAAAATCAAATGAGTCGAATCAGCATGAATTAAAAGATGTCCAAGCATTCTATAATACTCACGATTGTGCTTGCTGCGATAAGGTGAATAAATCAATTTATCCATCAATGAACTGTCTTTAAAGGCGTTAAGAGAGACAATAACGGTAACAATTAGAATTATTGTTAATAAAGTAAAAGTCATATTTAAAAATAAGTTTTATCTTGCATCCAACTTTAGCAAAAGTAATTAATTCAACTGACTATTCATGCGCTATTTCATCTTTCTGATTGTAAGTATTTCCTTATTTAATAGTTGTTCTGACAGTGTTGCTGAAGTGCCAATAGAATTTTTTAAAGATGATTCTATTTCTGTGGAGAAGAAAATACAAAAAGTATTAGAGAGTTCATATTTAAAGACGTTAGGTTTTAATGATTCTCAATGTGAATGGCTTCAAGAGTATTACGAGAAGAAATCTTTCAAGCCCCATTGGATCAATGACTCTATGGTTATAGAATCAGGTGTTAAATTGAGAAAAACATTATCTAATTCAATGTGGTTCGGAATACCTGAAAACAGAATATCATTTTCTAAAAAGGAAAAACTGAACTGGGTTGAAGAAGAAATTATTCTAACGGCAAAAACCGCAATGATGCTTCATGATTTAAACAAGGGATTCCTAAATATAAAAGAGAAAAAATACAATTTAAAATATTTTGCTACTGGAGAGTCTTTTGATTCTACCCTTGCATTGACAAATAAATTATCTTATGATGATATTTTTCTGCAACAACGATTAACGGATACAAATTATCAATTCATTGCCAGTAAGTTATATATTTTTTGTCAAAGTTATCCTTTAGATAAAAACACCTTTGATGTAAAATCATATAAAGAAGATACACTTTACGCAATTCCAAATGCGACAAAGGCACTTGTTTCAAAAGGATACTTGAAAGAAACATTGAAAGATAGTTTATCGTTTGTTGAAGCCTTAAAGGTTTTTCAAGAACACAATGGGTTAAAGAAAGACGGAAAGGTTGGCAAATACACGGCTTGGGCGTTAAACGAAAG
>JBILYS010000197.1:0-4344 GCA_044377625.1 Crocinitomicaceae bacterium | reverse complement strand
CCCCAAAACCAAATAATCCGATGTTTAATTTATTTCTCATGCTAGTTCTTTTTTTGATGTTGTTTTAAATATTGTTGGACGATTTTGCTTGAAATCATTGTGTAAAAAGTCCGAGATTAATGCTGTTAATTGTGTGTTTTCGACTAAAAAACCATCGTGACCAAAATCGGAATCTATTTTTCCGAAATAGGCATTTGGAATCCATTCACTTAAAAATTCTTGTTCTTTTACTGGAAATAACAAATCTGATTCAATTCCAATAACCAATGTTTTCGCTTTTATTTGTTGCAATGCTATTTCGATTGATGGTCGTTTTCGTCCAACATTATGTGCGTCCATTGCTTTCGATAAGATCAAATAAGAATAAGCATTGAATCGTTTTGCTAATTTCTCCCCTTGATATTCTTGGTACGATGCAGCTAAAAAATCATCTGTTGTATGATTCCCAGGATTGGTCTGTGTTTTTGCATAACCATCGTAGGAACGGTAGCTCAACATTGCAATCGCTCGAGCGGAAATCAATCCATGTCTTCCTCCGTCAACGTTTCCATTCCCAAAAGTTTGATCTGCGAATAAAGCCAATCGTTGCGTTTGATTAAATGCGATTCCAAATGCAGAATGACGCGCATTCGTTGCTATCAAGATTAAATTCTCTATGATTGATGGCTGTTCGATTGACCATTCCATTGCTTGCTGCCCGCCTAAAGAAGCGCCAATGAGCAACTGAATTTTTTCGATTTTCAATTCTTGACGCAATAATTCATGCGCACGAGCCATATCTCTCGTGGTAATAAATGGAAACAAATCCAAAAGCGGTTTGTCTTCATTAAATGTGTTTAAAGGTCCACTGGTTCCATAATGTGAACCTAGAATATTTGCACAAACAATGAAATGATCGTTAGGATTAAACAAGTCATTTTCGCCAAAAACACCTTTCCACCAATCAAACACATCGCTGTTTGCCGTTAGTGCATGACAAACCCAAATAACATTGTTTTTTTGAGGATCGTAAGTACCATACGTATTGTATGCGATTGAAAGTTGTGGAATTTGTTCACCGCTTTCGAGCTGAAAATTATTTTCAGTATTAAAGATTATTGTTTTACTCATGATAAATTTGAAATTGAAAAAATTTGATAAAAGGAATTGCCTCTGAGTATTCAGATTGCAATAAAAACCATTAAAGAATTATGGAATTAGCAGCACATGCAGCAACAGCACATGCAACGCATCAAATTGTTTCCGATGAAGGAATTAAAGTTTGAAATCTCCTGATTGGGATTCTTTGTCATTTGGTAAACTGAAAACTGTTTCTTCTCCATTTTTTTCTATTTATATTCTTCCGAACGTTCGGAATTAGGAATTGGCACCGGTTTTCCAACCCCGATTTATCGGGACTTAAAGTTGGTTGCCAGAGGGTCTTCGAGCCTATCTCTCACCTCTTCTTTATAAATCTTAGATCCACCGATTGTGGAAATGACAGTGCAAATGTATTAAATTTGTTTTTTAAAAACCTATTTTTTATTTCATTAAATTTAAAATTTAACAATTTTGAAACTCAAATCATGTTAAAAAAAAAACTACTTAAGTCGCTCATCCCTATTCTATTAATCGTAATTGTCAGTTACATTTCTTATCGATTTTATTTAAAAGATATTTATTGGAACAACCAAACTCAAACAATTCTAATTGATGAAAAGAGTGATTCAAAATTAATTGAGATTAAAAAACATTCGTCACAAAACTTTCCTTATTCCTTAGAAATTGAAATTGAAATTGAAGGAAACACTGAAGAAAATATTTTATTGCTTTATGGAACAAGTCCAACGGAAATGTCGGGTCAGGTAATGCTTAAAAAAGGAGCCATTAAATTTGTGACAAGTTCAGATTGGTATGAGGACAATTGTTTCATGCTTGTTCATTCTGAAACAAATAGAAATTTTAAATTAGCTGTAAATTATCGTTTTATTACTTCTGCATATTAATACAACGAATACATTATATTTGAAGCATGAATTTATCCAGTTTCGCGAGTAATTTAATTATCATCTTTGGCTGTGTATTGGCCCTGATATTTGGGAAATCATTGTTGTTTCCTTTCTTGTTTGCCCTTTTGATTTATTTTTTGATTCGCTCAATACGCAGATTTATTGATAAAAGCAGTTTTGTGAGAGATAAAATCCCTTCATGGTTTAAAAACCTTATTGCATCCTTATTTATTTTCTCACTAATTGGCTTTATGGGAGAAATGCTTGTTTTAAATAGTCAAAGTCTTGTGAAATCATTTTCATTTTATCAGTCAAATATTGACGGGATTGTTGCACAAACAAATAATTTATTTGGAATCGATATCTCAAAAGATATTACGAATGCACTTCAAAAATTTCAGATTTCAACAATTATTAACCCCTTGTTAAATTCAATCACTGGATTTATGGGAAGTTTTATGATGGCACTTTTTTACTTGTTATTTCTGTTTATTGAAGAATCTAACTACAAGAAGAAAATGCTTTTAGTCTTTTCTAAACCAGAGAAGCATGCGCAAATCAAAGAATTATTAAACAACATCGAACATTCAATAACGCACTATATTGGCTTAAAAACATTGATAAGTTTCATCTCGTCAGTAATCTGTTTTATAGCACTTCTTTCATTCGGAATAGCTTCACCTTTGTTATGGGCATTTATTGTATTCATCATGAATTTTATTCCAGTAATTGGTGCATTGTTAGCGGTAATTCTGCCAACATTATTCGCTATGATTCAATTTGGAGATATTAATTATGCGTTGATTTTATTCTTTGTTCTTGGTACGATTCAAACTATAATCAGCAACATTTTAGAGCCAAAACTAATGGGAGATTCTTTGAATATAAGTCCGTTGGTGGCCTTATTTGCTTTAGCTTTTTGGGGTGCGATTTGGGGTATTCCAGGAATGATTGTGAGTGTTCCTATAACTGTGATTTTGATTATTTTGTTGGCACAATTTCCTAAAACAAAGTCTATAGCGATATTGATGTCACATCATGGGAAAATTTCGAATAAAGAATGATTTTCTTTTACTTTTTTCAAGAGCTAAAAAAGTAACAAAAAGAGCCCTGCGCTGTGCATAATTTGCTTACCCTTAAGTGTTTTATTCAGTAAAATTGAAAAACTCCTCTTTCGATGAAAAATCGAAATCGTCAAACAGTTCCAATTTTTTACTGAATTTCAACACAAGGGTCCCAAGCCAATTATACAAGGCGCTGTAACGATCATTGAACGCTTTTTCGATTTTTGTATTACTTTATTTTTCTTTAACGAAATGATATCACATTATCGAATCAATATTCGATTGTGATGTTGAGCAATTCAGAATTACCGCCATCGCTGTCAGTTACGACAACACATTTCAAGGTTTTATTACTTCCAGATACAACAGCAATCGATTCAACCTTTAACAGTTCGGCTTCACCCTTTTTAGAGAGCAATGAAAATTGAGGGACATAATGTTCTTGAAGTTTATCGATTTCAATGACACCAATGTAACTGCCTAAAACAGCTCCATCATTTACCCAATCAGAGGTATTCTCCACGGAAGCCGTAAAAATAATATTCCCATTCAAAACATCCGCTGCAGCACCAGAAAAACCAGCTTGAACGCCGTCAATTGAAGGCAGATCAATATTGGTTACTTTAATTTTCAACTTTTCCTTGTTGTTTTGTATGAAGGCGATAAAGTCCTCTGTTTTCATTGAAATAACCTTGTTGTTCCCTCGGTTAAGCAGGTATAATTTATCTTCAATTACAGCTGCAGCTTCAAGATTAAATTCATCCTTATCGAGTTTCGCTTCATCTTTTATGAGACCATAAAAATCAACCAAATCAAACTCAGTAACCGATGGTTCTAAACCGAATTGGATCAATCTTCCATAATTTCTTTGTTCTAATTTAGAGCCAGATCCGAATATAAAAAGAGCAGAATCCTTTTCCCAAATTATTGATGTAAATGCTTCGAAATCGTGTTTTTTATTCTTTGGGAGGATGTCATTTTCCAATTCTTTCATGGAGTAAATCGCATGCTTATTTTGAATATAAAAATCTTGATTCAATTCAAAAAGCCAGGGGGAATTATCCCCAACAATCCAAAATTTATTATCCATAAATTCAATTCCAGAGGCGGAAGGAATTTGCTCCAATAAGATGGTTGATTCGATTGTAATTTTCATTTTGTTTTCTGAAACACAACTTGTAAATAAAATTAAGCCAACAAAAGTGGCATAAAAATGGCTTTTCATTTTTTGTCTTGAAAATTTATTTCGAGTTGAAAGATACACAAAATTGAAAATAAAGGATATTTATTAA
>JBILYS010000196.1:0-4350 GCA_044377625.1 Crocinitomicaceae bacterium | reverse complement strand
CGTTCCACTTCCAGAGCCTGTAACGGTTTGTCCATTACTTAATGTTATTGTCCAAGCGCCAACAGCAGTAATATTTCCTCCTATAGTTGTTGATGTTCCAGAGCAAATAGTTTGTGGCAATGTTGTAAATGTAGTTTGCGAAGATTGATTTACAGTTACTGTTGTAGACACACAACCAGTACTCCAAATACCGCCATTGAAATTTCGTGCGTAATAGGTTGTAGTAACTGAAGGAGAAACTGTGGCACTATTCCCAGTACCGATTTCTCCAATATTATTACATGCTCCAGTAAACCAATAAACTGTTCCTGAAGCGCCATTTGCAGTTAATGTTGTAGTAGAACCAGAACAGATAACCGATGAACTCGCAGAAATGGAAGTTGGATTTGCAGGAGGCGTTGCCGAACAAGAACTTGAATACGTTAAATAAGAACCAGTTGAAAGCGAAGCACATGAATAATTGGATAGTAAAATGGAATACATTCCAGAAGTAACACATGTCCAGCTCAATGTTGGTTGCATACTTCCACAATTATCATCAGCAGCTGAAATCTGAGTCCCACCGGAAGCAGCATTGTACAATCTCAAATAGCGATCTGTACTTCCTTGTCCACACGTATTGAAATTGTAATTACAACCGGCAGTTGCATAAAACGGAAAAGATATAAACCCAGTTGAATAAGAAGCTGAATTTTGAACTGCGATATCTGGTGTTATTGGAACCGTTGCTGTCGCAGGACTGCAATATTGTGCATTTGCTTCAAAATAAAAACTAAGACAAAGAATAACTGTTATAATAAAGTGTATTTTTTTCATACGCTTATTTTTTAGGATTTATAAGTTCTTGATACGCCTCTGGATTTTGTTCAATCCATTTTTGCTTGCGCAATGCATAATTTTCTGAGTCTTTTATTGGATCTCCCGTTTCAATGTATTTTGGGAACGCGGTTTCATCTTCAATTATTTTAGTTGTGGAAGTACTAATTGCAGTAGTTCCATTTACCGATGTTGAACCAATTGGGGCAATTTTAGTTGAACTAGTTTTTATGCTTTTTTCCTTTTCCCAAGCATCTTTTTCTTCTTGGTTGGAAAAAATTGGGGTTTCTGTTTTTACTTGTTCGTTCTTTCTTGTTTGGATGGTTGTTTGAGAAAAACCAGTTAAACTTTGGAATAAGAATATAAAACAAATTAAGATTTTTTGGGAGTGCCAAAAATTTGGAACTAGGGCGTAGTTTTTATTCATATTTTAGGTTTTAATTAGAATTATTTAATGTGTAGTAGAGAATAAAATTCTGACGTAAGAATACAAGTTTTTTTCCGCTTAAAACCGCTAAATGAATAAATTAACGATATAAATGAACATTGGTGCTATATGAGTAAATATTAAAAAATCATTATTAGATTAATATCAAATCTTGCACTTAATAAAATCCCATAAATAAAAAAAAAACGACCATTTTTATTTTGAAAACACATCGCAATTTTCTTTTTAATTTATTCATCTAAGTTTCTTTTCATTTTGTTTGAAAACCTTAACTTTGCACAAATTAAAAGAGTCTAAAGAAAATGAGTACAGCATTAGGGAATCACATACTTGTTGAGTTTATGAATTGCGATCCGCATATTATGAACGACGTTGCAGCAATAGAAAGAGACATGGTTGAAGCAGCACAAAAAGCTGGAGCTACTGTTATCAATTCTACATTTCATCATTTTTCACCTTTTGGAGTTTCTGGTGTTGTTGTAATTCAAGAAAGTCACTTAGCCATTCATACATGGCCTGAATATGGATATGCCGCTGTCGATCTTTTTACATGTGGTGAAATGGATGCGTGGATTTCTTTTGATCATCTAAAAGAATGCTTTAAATCGCAGTCTTATTCGGCGATTGAAATGAAACGTGGGTCAGTAAACTTATTGACGCGCAATGATTTCGACATGACCACAATGCGTCAAAAAGCGGGAGAATGGAGAAATCCTGAATTCTTCACACGCAACGTTTGGTTTACGGATAAAGATGAATTTCAAGCACTTTCACTTCGTTTTACAGGGGAAGTTTTCTTTGACGTGCAATCACCTTTTCAACGTGTACGTATAATTGAATCATACAAATATGGTAAAATGTTGGCGTTGGATGATATGGTTATGACAACGATTGAAGATGAATTTCATTACCATGAAATGATTGCACACCCAGCATTATTTACACATGGAAACGCCAAAAATGTTTTAGTAATTGGTGGAGGTGATGGAGGAACAGTGCGTGAAGTATTGCGCCATGAAAGCGTTGAAAAAGTGACGATGGTAGAAATTGACGGTGAAGTTATTACTGCTTGTAAGGAACATTTACCTCAAATTGCTGCTGCTTTTGATAATCCAAAATTAGAATTATTGGTTGACGATGGGATTGCATTTTTGAAAACTGCTGTTGCTGAATCATATGATATTATTATAATCGATGGTTCAGATCCAGTTGGTCCGGCTGAAGGTTTATTTTCTGTAGAATTTTACACGAACTGTTATAAAGCATTGAAAAAGGATGGAATCTTGATTGCTCAAGGTGAATCGCCAAAATTCAATGAAAAAGCATTTACAGAATTGAACCATACATTACAAGATATTTTCGGGAAAGACAATGCACCTGTTTCATTGTTTTTTGTCCCAACCTACCCTACTGGAATGTGGAGTTTCCAATATGGCTTAAAAGGAGATTCGCATCCTAAAATGATTACAAATGAATCTACTATAGATGCATTTGTTGAAGAAAAAGGATTGAGATATTACAATGCGGATGTTCACAAAGGAAGTTTTGCTACGCCGAACTTTGTGAAGGCACTTTTGAAAAAATAATACTACAAACATATATAACCACAGATTCACAGAACTTCAAAATCTGTGAATCTGTGGTTATTTTTTTAATACCACTTTGATATGACATTCGATCCAAACGGTGTTGGAATAGCCAACGGAAATTTATTCGGTTTTCCTGTTACGGAAACAGAAGCTGATATTGTTATTATTCCAATTCCTTGGGACGCAACAGCGTCTTACGGTAAAGGAACCAGTGATGGTCCAAAAGCAATATTAGAAGCATCAGTTCAATTGGATTTTTATCACCCCAAGTTAGAAAACGCTTTTCAAACAAAAGTATTCATGACAGCCATTTCAAACGAATGGAAAGAAATCAATACGAAGTTATGCATTGAAGCGATTGAATACATTGATTTCCTTGAAAATGGTGGAAAATTAGAAGGCAATAAAGATTTTCAACACACTGTTTCAACGATTGCAGAAGCTCAAAACGCACTTAAGGATAACCTTAAAAATCGTGCTGTAGAATTATTAAATCAAGGTAAATTGGTTGGTGTTTTAGGTGGTGAACACTCTACTCCACTTGGACTAATTGAAGCGATTGATGCGCAAAATAAACCGTTTGGAATTTTACAAATTGATGCACATGCAGATTTGCGCGATGCGTATGAGGGATTTGAGCAATCTCATGCGAGCATCATGTTCAACGCATTAAAAAACTGTCCTAATTTGACAAAATTAGTTCAAGTTGGAATTAGAGACATTGCTCAATCCGAAGTTGATCTAATCGAAAATAGTAACGGTAGAATTTCAACTTATTTCGATTGGAATATAAAAGAAGGCCAATTTAACGGTGAAACATGGGCCAGTCAAATCGATAAAATAATCACTGATTTACCTGAAAATGTTTACATTTCTTTTGACATTGACGGGTTGTCACCAGAATTATGTCCGAATACTGGAACTCCAGTCGCAGGAGGTTTTAAACTGGAAGAAATCACTTATCTGCTATTCAAATTAGCAGAATCTGGCAAAAAAATCGTTGGATTTGATTTAAATGAAGTTGCACCAGGAAAAGATGATGACTGGGATGCAAATGTTGGTGCGCGAGCTTTGTGGAATTTAATTTGTGCTGTTGAATCAAATAGACGCATCCATCTTTAACTGATTTCATCAATATAAAAAGTATTGTTTAAATTCACAGACAAATTCACTAAAAAATGCTCCAAAAACTAAATCTTAGCATACTCATAGCAGCACTCATGTTGTTTTGTTATAGCTTGTATTCGTTGGTTTTAAAAGGTAACATTTATCCATCATCACTCCTTTTGTTTTATTCCTTTTTATGCATTGCATCCTACTTTGCTTTATATGGAATAAGAACACATCACACCAAAACATATATCTTATTTTCATGCATTAACCTAATTAATCTAATCGTTCTTTTTGCTGATTATTTTTATTTGGATTTGTTAAAAAGCACATGGAATTTTTCTTTTGCACTTGTTTTTCTGCAGCTCTTTATAGGATTTACATTAA
>JBILYS010000195.1:0-4356 GCA_044377625.1 Crocinitomicaceae bacterium | reverse complement strand
AAAGGTCAAATTTATAGTTGACGAAGAGAAACAGGTTATTGTTCATTGTTCTATTCCATGCAGTCCTGGTGACGGAGTTCGTATTTGGCGAACAACCTATTTGATCACAGATGAAAAAATTAAAATTCCCTTGATCTATTGGGAAGGTATAACGCTTGCTCCTAATTGGACACCTCTTTATCACAAAGGAACTTACCAGTTCACATTGATTTTTGGTGGATTACCGAAAAGTTGTAAATCGTTTTCTTTGGTTGAAGAAATTGTTCAAGCAGGAGGTTTTTTAGTAAGAGGAATTAAAAGAAATGGGGTAGATGTTTACAGAGTGACAGTTTGATTTCTGTTAATTCCGCATCAATAATTCAACAATAGGTTTATCTGCTTCTGACCAATCTAATTGCTCTAATTCCTCTCTTAAGAGCCATTTGTAATCTAAATGTTCTGTTAATGTAAACGCTGGGGCATCACATTTACAGACATAACTGTGCAATCTGATTGCGAAATCTGGATAGCTGTAATCATTTATTAAAAATTCATTTTCAACAGAGATGTTCATTTCCAATTCTTCAAGAATTTCTCTTTTTAATGCAATTTCATAATTTTCGCCATTTTCAACTTTTCCGCCGGGGAATTCCCATTTAAATGAAATATAAGGGAATCGGCTAATGCCACGTTGAACACATAAAATTCTTTCGTTATGAAATATAATTGCTGCAACAACTTGGTTGTGTGACATAAACAGTGAAATGTATTTGGTTTAAATATTCTTTTAACCGTTGGCTTTATTCCTTTGATGAATCACTTCACTTAATTCATCCGATTTATTTGTGCCAATTAATAACTTTTTACCATCCTTAAATTCCAATTGCAATCCTTTATTCCCTGAAACGTTTAAGGCTCTGTTTTTTCCAAAACCACGAATTCCCCAGCCACCATACTCGATTATTGGTTTATATTCACGAACTTCTAGTTTTGAAATAGATTCCCAAGAATAGAATCGAAAAGAACCTTGTAATGGAAAAAAGCGAACGTAAATTCCATCGTCTTTAATTTGCGTTTCTAGTTTGAAAAGAAAAAATGTCCCAGAAATTAAGGTAATAAATATTCCCGTAATAATAAGTCCAATATCACTCATTGGTTTATCTCCAAATTGTTGATTTAAGAATAATTGCTGAACAATTCCAAATAGAATTGTCCCATTTATACCTATTAAAATAACCCAAATCCACCATTGTTTGAATTTTTGGGTTTCGGAAAAAAGAATTGAATGGTTCATGAAACCTAAGTTAAGAAATAACTTAATAATTTGAATTTTAAAACAAAAAAAATGCTCTCCATTTTTATGAAGAGCATTTTAGAAGGTTTTTTCAGCTTATTTTTTAATCTGAACCTTTGTAACAGCTTTAAAATTATCGTCATTTGATAAATTAACAATATACTGTCCTTCAGATAATGTTGATAAATCTAAATTGATTGAATTAGCACCAATTGTGTTAGCCACAACTTGAGTAAATACAACTTGACCAGCCAAATTTGTTACTTGAAGATTCAAGTTTCCTGCAGTAGACATGTCAACTGTGATTGTTGTTGCTCCAGTTGATGGATTTGGGAAAATTCCAGCCTCAACACTTGTTAATTCATTTACTCCTAAAGTATGATTATCTATTACAGCATACATGTCTAATAAAGAACCTGGATTGTCTGCTTGATTCCAGCTATCCCATAAATCTGCTTTGATTATTTTGTCGGTTGGGGAAATTACATTAATTGTTGGGAAACCTAAAGGCCAAAAAACACTTCCGGAAAGTTGTAATGGAGCTTCGTTGATTAATGGATAAGTTGCACCTGTAACCCAATCTCCTTGCGTATTACCACCTGTTCCATTTAAATCTGCTAATGTTGTTCCTGCATCAGCTTCATAAAAAATAACACGTACTTGATCTGTTCCTGTTGGACCATATGTAGCATTAATGTCTTCTAAGAATTGTGCAGTGTGATAACCCCAACATGGACCACACCAAGTTGCTGAACAATCCAAAACAACAACTTTTCCTGAATTCAAAATCGAATATAGGTTGTGAGTTGTACCATTGATATCAGTTATTGTAAAATCAGGAGCGACAGCACCAACTTGTGCAATTGCTAATTGTGCGCCTGCTACAAAAGTAGCAATTAGAGTAAAAATTTTTTTCATAATTATAGGGTTTTATATTTTTAGTAAACATAATTCAACTAAATGAAATAAAACTGTTAAAATCAATCGCAGAATTGGATTGCTAAAAGATAAGATAAATAGTCTTTTATCTTCGAGGACTTCGTATTTTTGCAAATTCTCTAAAATGTGCCAATAAGACAATGTTTAAAAATGAATTGTTCCGAAATTATGTCGAAACGAATGCTTCCTTAAGTGTTCGGAACAGTTCATGGGATGTAGAAATTGATGGTCTTGTAATTGGTAAACTCGGGATTACAGCAAATGTGGTTGGAGTTAACCATTACAAAGTAAACATTGTTTTGCATGACGGAAAAATTCATTCAGCCTATTGTTCTTGCCCAACTCATGTGACTGTAGTATGTGAACATATTGTTGCAGTTTTAAAAGAAGCTGATGATTTGCTGTACAGTAATCCAGAAAAATTTAATGGGCAAACTGTATTGTTGGAAGATGGAACTTCTGCACATAGATCTATTTTTACTTTCCATAATTTCCTCTTTGAGGAGCTGACTAATACATTTATTTTTAAGCATTTATCAAGTGTTCCTTCAACAAGTTTTAGAGCACATTATATTCAGAAAATTGAATATGGATTGGCCGAAATTGTCGTTTCAAAAACCTATTTTGATAGAGAAGTTGTTACTTTAACGTATCATAATGAAGATTTATCGCTTTGCTGTAATTGTGTTAAGCCTAAAAATCTGCTCTGTGAACACCAAGAACAAGTGATGTTTTTGCTAAAAGATGATGCAACAATTCGTGTATTTTTTGATGCTGATTATAGGTTGAAGTATTTGCAAAAAAAATCAGTTGAATTTGGGTTGGAAAATGAAACCAATTTGGATGATTTTTTCACACTTAAATTGGATCAAAATTCACTTGTTGTAAAACCCATATTAAAAGGCTTGATTTCTCTCGGAGATTCAAGTAAACTTAGACTTGAGAAAGAATTGTGCGTTGTTTCTGCAGTTCCAGAGGAATTAAAAGTAAGTGGCACATCGACCAGCATGACATTTATTGTAATTGGAGAAGAGCAATATGGTGATGAGTTTTTTATCAATTTAATGGGGTCGAATGGCACCAAGGAAGGGAAGATAAAAAATCCTATTCGACCGTTAGATGCAAAGAACTTTCTTTTTCAAAGCGACGAAGCCGAAGAAATGAAGTTTTATATGGGATTAAATCAATTCCAAAGTTTGGATTATCGCCATTCAGTCAAACAAAAAGAGGAGCAAGAATTGACAAGTTTAAGAGCAATTGTGAAAAATCCATTGAGTTATGACATTTATTACTTGAATTCAAAATTGTCCGATAATATTACATCAAGCTCAATTGTACCTGTTACACTGCGGAAAGTTGAAATAGATTTGCATTTAAAAGTGGTACAAAAAGATCATTTCTATGAAATAACACCTAAAGCATTTATTGATGGTTCTTTAGTTTCTTATACAAAACTCAAATTACTGTTTAAATACTTTTTAAAGTTGGACAATGAATTGTTGTTTGTTCCAGATTTAGACGTCATTCGAGTAATTAATTACTTTAAAAAGCACAATAATAAGTTATTAATTCATCAAACAAAATTTGAAGAATTTAGAGCAATTGTATTAGCCAATTTAGAATCAAAAATAAGCATTGAATATACTTTTTTAAAGCCAGCTAATGAACAACAATTGATCGAACAAGGTTTTGATGAAGAATTGAAACAAATTCTCTATTTATCAGAATCGGAGGATTTTGTTTTATTGACACCTGTTATAAAATATGGTGCTGTCGAAATTCCAGTACGCAGTAAAAAGCGAATTTATGCTTTAGATGTTTTGGGCGAACCATTTGAAGTTGAACGAGATGAATCAGCTGAGATAAACTTGTTATTAACGATTCAACGCCAACATCAAACGTTTGAAGATCAAGAAGGTTTTGATTATTTCTACTTGCACAAGAAACATTTTTTAAATGAAGGTTGGTTCTTAAATGTTTTTGAAGAATGGGAAGAAGCAAAAATTGAAGTTCTTGGATTTAATGACTTGAAAGATAATAATTTAAGCGCTTCAAAAATGAGTGTTTCAATCCAAGTTTCCAGTGGAATAGATTGGTTTGACACCGAAGTGAAAGTTTCTTTTGGCAATCAAGAAGTGCGATTA
>JBILYS010000422.1:0-4361 GCA_044377625.1 Crocinitomicaceae bacterium | reverse complement strand
TGGTTCTGGAAACACTGCTTCTTGTACGCAAGTTATAACTGTAGTTGATACTCAAGCTCCTACTATTACATGTCCAATAGCAATTACGGTTCCTGCAAATGCTGGATCATGCGTAGCAACGGGTGTTGTTTTAGGAATGCCTACTTCAGCTGATAACTGCTCTGTTGCTTCTGTAGTGAACAATGCACCTGCAACGTTCCCATTAGGAGTAACAACTGTAATATGGACTGTAACAGATGGTTCTGGAAACACAACAAACTGTACACAATTCGTAACAGTTGTTGATACGCAACTTCCAACAATTGTTTGTTCAGCACCAATAACTGTTCCTGCTAATTTAGGATCATGTGTTGCTACTGGAGTTGTGTTAGTTATTCCAACAACTGCTGATAACTGCTCGGTTGCATCTGTTACAAACAATGCTCCTGCAACATATCCTTTAGGAAATACAACAGTAACTTGGACTGTAACGGATGGTTCTGGAAATATTAGAACTTGTACACAAGTAGTTACTGTAATAGATACTCAAATGCCAACTATCGCTTGTCCTGCAAACGTTATCGCTCCTGCAAACGCTGGAATATGCAATGCAACAGGTGTTGTACTTGGTTTACCAGTAACTGCTGATAACTGTTCAGTTGCTTCAGTTACAAATAATGGTCTGGCTACATATCCTTTAGGAGTTACAAACGTAACTTGGACTGTTGTAGATGGTTCTGGAAATACAACTACTTGTATTCAAACTGTAACGATTGTTGATACTCAGAATCCTGTAATCGCTTGTCCAGCTAACGTTATTGTTAGTACTGGTGGAGGTTCTTGTTCTGCAACAGGTGTTGCATTAGGAACTCCATTTACTTCTGATAACTGTTCAGTTGCTTCTGTAACAAATAACGGTTTAGCTACATATCCAATAGGAACAACAAATGTAGTTTGGACTGTAGTTGATGGATCAGGAAATGTTGCTACATGCACACAAACTGTAACTGTTCAAGATCATCAAAATCCAACAATTGCTTGTCCATTCCCAGTAACGGTGAATGCTAACGTTGGTTCATGTACTGCTTTATCTTCAGGAGTTGCTTTAGGAACACCTTTAACTGCTGATAATTGTACAGTTGCAACAGTTACAAACAATGCGCCTGTTGCGTTCCCATTAGGAACTACTACAGTAACTTGGACAGTAACAGATGGCTCAGGTAATACGGCAAGTTGTACACAAACTGTAACAGTTGTTGATAATCAAGCTCCAACAATTGCTTGTCCAGCTAACGTAACTGTTAATGCTGCCGCTGGCTTATGTTCAGCTTCTGGAGTTGCTTTAGGAACACCATTAACTGCTGATAACTGTTCAGTTGCATCTGTAACAAACAATGCTCTTAGTGTTTATCCATTAGGAACGACATCAGTAACATGGACAGTAGTCGATGGATCTGGAAATGTTTCAACATGTGTTCAAACGGTAACAGTTGTCGATACTCAATTACCAACAATTACTTGTCCTGCGGCAGTGACAGTAGCTGCTAATCTTGGTTCTTGTATTGCTTCTGGTGTAGCATTAGGCTTACCAACAACTTCTGATAACTGTTCAGTAGCTTCAGTAACAAACAATGCTCCTGCGACATACCCATTAGGGAACACAACAGTGACTTGGATAGTAACTGATGGTTCTGGAAATACTGCAACATGTACTCAACTTGTAACAGTGTTAGATACACAAAATCCAACAATTGTTTGTGCTCCGGCAGTAACAGTAAGTACAGATCCTGCATTGTGCTCTGCGGTAGTAGTTTTAACTGCACCTTCAGTTGCTGATAACTGTTCAGTAGCATCTGTATCGAGCAATGCTCCTGTTGGAATGATATTCCCTCTAGGAACAACAACAGTTACTTGGACTGTAATTGACGGTTCTGGAAATACAACATTGTGTACACAAACTGTAACGGTTCTTGATACTGAAATACCAACAATTGCATGTCCTGCAGATATTACTGTAAACAACATGCCTGGATTCTGTGGAAGAAGTGTGAATTATATCACTCCAGCTCATGCTGATAACTGTTCAATTGCAAGCTTTACTCAAACTGATGGAAGTGGATATGTTTCAGGTGATTTATTCCCAATCGGAGTAACTTACCAAGAATTCACAGTAGTTGATAACAGTGGTAACTCATACACTTGTGGATTTAACATCACGGTAATTGATAATGAGATGCCAGTTGTATCGAATTGTCCATCAGATATGGTTGTCTTCATCACTGAAGCAGCACAATGTGAACAAACTGCCTCTTGGAATAATCCAACTTTCAGTGATAACTGTCCTGGAATAAACGTTACTCAGGATTATGTTTCTGGAAGTAGTTTCCCAATCGGAATTACAGTTGTAACATATACTGGAGTAGATAATACAGGGAATTCAGTTTCATGTTCATTCAGTGTAACTGTTCTTGATCAAGCAAATCCAATCGTAAGTGTTGTGAATGGTTCGAAATTGATTGTGAATGTTACTTCGGCATCTTCTTATCAGTGGGTTGATTGTGACAATGGATATGCTCCAATAGCAGGTGCTACAGGATCATCATTTACACCAGCTGTTTCTGGTAATTATGGTGTGATTGTGAGTAACGGAAGTTGCGCTGACACTTCAAATTGTGAAGCAGTAACAGTTACAAATACAAGTGGAGTAGAGGAGATTGCTTTCGAAGATCTTTATTTATATCCAAATCCAACGATTGATGGAAACTTCAGAATTAACTATTCTGGAAATATCATTTCAATTATGGTTTATGACATGACAGGAAGAGAAGTTTCTTTACCAGTTGATACGATCGAAAAAGCAGTAGATGGTTCACAACTTGCGACTGGCAAGTACATGGTAAGAATTCTTACAGAAAACCAAGTTGTAACGAAAGAGTTGGTTGTTGTTCACAAGAACTAAATAGAAATAATAATATAAATGAAAAGGTCGCTCAATTTGGGCGGCCTTTTTTGATTTTAGCGCTTAGGTTGAGAAAACAAATTAATGACGAACAACTATTGTTTTGTTTGAACAAGCAGAAGATAATACCTGTTATTTTGATTCTTTTCAAATAGTACAGTATTTAAACATCTAAATAGTGTGTGTATCACCATATTTTCCAGATAATTTAAAACTTTAGTAATACTTTATTTTGAGGAGAGGGATTTATTTGTTTAGATTCCTAATTCGGGAAATAAAAAAAAACTCCCCAACGTTGCCGCTGAGGAGTCTCTATATGTTGTCGTCCTTACTACCCGAATTGAATCAGCAAGCAAGAAACGGAATAGAAGGCCAATCGACCCTCTAGCTCCAGAATTATGAAACAACTATTAATTCATAATTAGCAATTCATAATTCATAATTTTTATTACATCATTCCTGGCATACCTCCTGGCATTCCTCCCATTGCTGGTGAGTTTTCTTCTGGTTGATCAGCAATGACACATTCAGTTGTTAAAAGCATTGAAGCAATCGACGCAGCGTTTTCAATTGCAATACGTGTTACTTTCGTTGGATCAATAACTCCTGCCTTGTATAATTTCTCGAAAACTTCTGTTCTTGCATTATAACCAAAGTCTTCTTTTCCTTCTTTTACTTTTTGAACGATAACAGCTCCTTCACCACCAGCATTCGCAATAATTTGACGCAAAGGTTCTTCACAAGCACGTTTCACAATTTGAATTCCTGTCATTTCATCCTCATTATCACCTTTAAGCTTGTCTAAAGACTCAATAGCACGAATTAATGCTACACCTCCACCAGGAACAATTCCTTCCTCTACAGCTGCTCTAGTTGCTGCTAAAGCATCGTCAACTCGGTCTTTTTTCTCCTTCATTTCAACTTCGGTTGGCGCACCAACATAAAGTACCGCAACACCACCAGCTAATTTAGCCAAACGCTCTTGCAATTTCTCACGATCATAATCAGAAGTAGTTGATTCAATTTGTGCTCTTATTTGCTTTACTCTTGTTTGAATATCAGCTTTTTTACCAGCACCATTGATAATAGTTGTATTGTCTTTGTCGATTTCAATTTTTTCAGCTGTACCCAACATGTCCATTGTTGCGTTTTCTAAAGTAAATCCTCTTTCTTCAGAAATCACTTGACCACCAGTTAAAATTGCGATATCTTCCAACATAGCTTTTCTTCTGTCACCAAAACCAGGTGCTTTTACCGCAGCAATTTTCAATGAACCTCTTAAACGATTAACAACCAATGTTGCCAATGCCTCACCATCTACATCTTCAGAAATAATCAACAATCCTTTTCCTGCTTGAACAACTGGCTCCAATATAGGAAGCAATTCTTTCATGTTAGAAATCTTTTTGTCGTAGATTAAAAT
>JBILYS010000194.1:0-4363 GCA_044377625.1 Crocinitomicaceae bacterium | reverse complement strand
AGTAAATGATTTTGTTCGAACTGGAACATTTGATGCATTCACCGAATTGGTTCAAAAAACGACTCAATATTTATTGGTAAAACAAAACAAATCGGCATTGCATGTTGCGTTTCCAAAGAGATTCACGAAAGATGAAGATGTGATTCTTAACGCAACATTCTACAATGATGCAATGGAAGCCATTACAAAACCTAAAATCAATATGACTTTAACAGATGATAAAAACCAGAAATCTAATTTTCAGTTCGCTGTTGCTGGTGATTTCTACAAATTGTCTTTGGGAAAAATGAATCCTGGAAAATACAATTGGACTGCATCCGCAACTTATAATGGAAAAACAACTCGAAAGACAGGTGTTTTTGTAGTTGAAGACATTGCAATTGAAAGCTTGGACACCTATGCAAATCATGCACTTTTAAATCAAATTTCAAGTAAAACGAATGGAAGTTTTGATGTCTTAAAGAATTACAAGAAAACGATTGAGTTAATCAAAAAGAGAACGGACATTACTTCTGCTTCATACAAAGATGCATCTTTCAATGATTTGATTGATTACAAAATATTATTCTTTTTGCTATTACTTTTGATAACAACTGAATGGTTTTTGAGAAGATGGTTTGGATCGTATTAGACTTAAAATTTCTGTAAAACTAATTTATTTTCAGCCTGATATACTAAACAAAAACAAGTTGCGTTTAAATACTATCATTTAAAAACAAACGCTTCGCCTATGTTGAAAAAATACCCAGAAATGATCGCTCCTTCCGAAGAGATAAAATTCGGCCCTTCAAACAAAACGCTCAATGCAATTTTGAATTACAGTAAAGCTTTAGAGGTGAAAAAAATTAAAATGGAAAAAGTTCTAATCCACTTAAATTAAGAACAAAGTTTTAAAGAGAAACCGATTCGTGAAAGAGTCGGTTTTTTTGTTGAAGTAGTATTTAAGGAAAAACGGGGGTTATTTTTTTTTGCAGAGGTATGTAAATCAATGAAATCAGACATTCTACTAAATATTTAGAAGTTTAAATATTTAATGTGACTTGACTATTTTTTGATTTGATGCGATTTATAAGAACTATATTGAAAAATGATTTCCAATAGTCGATTTATATCAAGAATTTACTCTTTTACTTAATGAAACTGGACATTCTACGTAATATAGCTATTTTGCTTTATTGACTGTTTTAAAAATAAAAAAGAGTATAATCCTTCATTAAATAAAAGAAGGTTCGATATATTGCGAATTCGCGAATTCGAAAATTATGAAGAGGTCGAAGTCTTTTTTATCTTTCAAACTTCACTTACTTTCTTTTCGGAAATTCTATAAATACGTCAATATCAAGTTTGAAAATTGTTGAACTCTAGCTTTGTCTTCAATTTCTCTTGCAATCTGCAAACCTTTGATATAATAATCAATTGCTTCTTGATCATTTCCTTCACTCCCAACAAGATTTCCCATTTCTAAATAGAATAACAAATCTGTTGTACTTTTTGAAACTGTTTGAACTAACATAGTCTAAGTGTTAAATTTCTTAATACAAATTAAAGCTATAAAGGTTAATTCAATGTTAGGTAGAGTATAAGCTTAAGTTATTAATCAATGTTTTTTGTTTTAACAAGACTTGTTCTTTAGTATTATTTATTTTGTAAACCTTCTAAAATGGGAGTGAAATGATTTTTACCGATTGTGCTTTTTTCGCTGATTTAGAAAAATTAATTCCCTTAAATCAATCAAAAAAAAATCCTGCCATTACTGACAGGATTTTTTAAATAGTTTTTCTTGTTTATTTCACAAGATCCATTTCATCAACAATATGTTTTGCTCCAGAAAATTTATCAATAACCCAAAGAACATAACGGATATCAACATTGATTGTTCGTTGTAATTTTGGGTCAAAAATAACATCACCAGCCATCGCTTCAATATTTCCATCAAAAGCAAGTCCGATTAATTCTCCCTTACCATTCAAAACTGGAGAACCAGAATTTCCACCTGTAATATCATTGTCTGACAAGAAACAAACTGGCATGAATCCTTTTGAATCAGCATACTGACCGTAATCTTTCTTTTTGTGTAATTCTAACATTCTAGTTGGTAAATCAAACTCAGCGTCTCCTGCTTTGTATTTTTTGATCAAACCATCCATTGTAGTATAATAGTTAGCCTTAGCGTCACTTCTTTTATCTGCAGGCAAAGATTTAACTTTTCCATATGTCAAACGCATTGTAGAATTAGCGTCTGGATATTGAATCGGTGCTAATTTAGAATCTCTTAATCCTTGAACCAATAAACGGTATGAAGAAGTGAAATCATTTTGAGCTTTCGTGATTTCATCAGATTTTTTACCAATGTGAACAATTAAATCATCCGACAAAACATACATTGGGTCATTTGTAATCATCCCTTCTGAAGGCAAGTCTAAAAATGCCATTAATTTCTCTTGAGATGTAAAGATGCTCAATAAGAAAAGTGAATTTACATATTTCTCATATTCACCGTTGATTTTAACTACAGAAGGAGCGATTGCGTATCCAGTTGATTTAGTAGCGTACAATGCTAATTCCGTTCTTAAGATATCTTTTTCTGCAGGCAAATGAACTTCTGCAAAGAATCCTTTAATTGCACTTTCTAATTCTGGTCGCATTTGAGCTTGAGTTGTAGCATCAGCTGCAGCAAAAGCAATAAGTTGTTTTCCTAAAGTTCTTGAAATAGTGCCGTAAGAGGATGTTCTTAATAATTGTTGTAAGTAATTATCGTGTCTTGCTTTTTCATTTGTTAAACCGTAGAATGTATTGATATTCGCTACAACTGTTCCGTACTTTTCTTTATTTGCTGGTTTGTTTGCCCATTTATCGAATTTTGCCTCTTGAGCAGCTTTAGATTTTGCAGTTCCAAATTTAGAAAGAGCATCAATCATACCTTGACGATTTTTCCAATAGTTAGCAATACCAGCATATTTAGAAGCATAAATTAAGTTCAAAGCATCACTTTGATCCATATATTTTTTCATTTCATCCATTGCCGTTTTTGAACCTTCAACCCATGCTGGATAAGAAAACTTAACATTTTGCTCAATTCCACCGGCTGGCATCCAACGATTTGTTCTTCCAGGATAACCCAAAATCATTGCAAAATCATTTTCTTGAACTCCACCTATGTTTACTGTTAAATGTTGTTTTGGCTTCATAGGAATATTACTTACAGAATATTCTGCTGGATTTCCGTTTGCATCTGTATAAACGCGGAACATAGAAAAATCTCCAGTATGACGAGGCCATTCCCAGTTGTCAGTATCACCACCAAATTTTCCTATGCTTTCTGGTGGAACTCCAACTAATCTTACATCTTTAAAGTCTTGGTAAACGAAATAATAATATTCATTTCCTTGAAAAAATGAACGAACAGAAACAGTATATTTCCCTCCTTCATTGTTTTCTTTTTCGATTAAAGCAATTTCTTGATTTACTGCTTTTTCTCTTTCTGCTTCTGTCATTGTCGCAGTAAGTTTGCCTAAGATTCTTTTAGACACATCATCCATTCTAACGAAGAAACGTACAAAAAGACTTTGAGGTTTTAATTCTTCTTTTTTAGAAGCCGCCCAAAAACCATTTTTTAAATAATTGTTCTCAGCTGTTGATAATTCAGCAACTGCATCATAACCACAATGGTGATTGGTTAATAATAATCCTTCTTTTGATAAAACTTCTGCTGTACATCCACCGTTGAACTGCACAACTGCGTCTTTCAATGAATGATTGTTTATTGAATATATTTCTTCTGCAGTAAGCTGAAGACCTAATTTTTGCATGTCACGTTGATTCAAACGATCTATGAACATCAAAAACCACATTCCTTCGTCAGCACGGGCAAAAGAGCCTAACAATACTAAAAAGGCAACTAAACTAATTTTAATTTGTTTCATTTTATTTGCTTTTGGGTTAAAAACTTGCGCGGTAAAAATACCAAGAATTTTACAATTAACGTCTCTATTGGACGAGCGAATCCTGCCGTTTAGCGAAAAATCAATTCATCAGCGAATAACCACGTATTATTCCCACTGCCTAAGTGCCATTCTGGACATTTCCCAAAGTTTTTGGCGGTGACACGAATTGTTGAAATCGATTTGGTTGAATTTGATTTCACAAAGAATTCTTTGTTCATTGGACCAACATAAGATGTAAAAGAAGGAATAGATTGATTACTTGCCGCATTAGATGCTATGTTGGCGTTTGTTTCTATTAAAGGGAGTTTTTCAAATGTGACACCGTCAAATGAAATTTCAATCAGAATGGAAGAAGGGAAAAAGATCCACGATTTCATGTCTTGAAGGCATGAAATACCAATTTCAGATAATTGACGAGG
>JBILYS010000193.1:0-4369 GCA_044377625.1 Crocinitomicaceae bacterium | reverse complement strand
ATGGGTCCATTTTTGGTGCAGCATGGTATTCATATTTCGCTGGCAATTCATATGTTGCAATTTGAACGCGGTGATCAATGCCATCAGAAGGAATTGTAAACTTAGACTGAATGGCATATTCCATTCGTAAATCTTTTTGTGTTGCAACACTCACTGCATTGGATGAGTAATTGTAAGATTCTCCAGATGATGCACCTGCTAAATTTGAATTATAAGCAACAGAATAATCTTTATCTGCTTTTCTTTTTCTGTCTTCTCTTCTGTTGGACTTAAATAAGCCTTCTATGTTACTTGTTGATCTAGAAACACTCATTACATCCGCAACTTCATAATCATAACTTTCAGCGGAAATCATAACTTCTTCTAAAACTAATTCTTGGGAATGAATAAAGAATTTCAAATACGGAGCTGTTATTCCTAATTGAACAGGATTGTATCCAACATAATTTGCTGAAACAAATTTTTCACCACGAGGAACAATAACCTCGAATTTACCATCAAAGTCAGTTACTGCACTGACGTTAGGATTGGATGGAAAAGAGATTTTTGCAAAAGGCAATGGTTCACCAGTCGATGCATCTATTACTTCACCACGTAATTTTTCACCTGAATAATCATTTTGAGGTATCTGACGCTGGTAAACTTGTTTCTGTGGAGGATAATTGTAATAAGTCAAATACCAAGGATTTAAAGTCGGTTCTTTTGAATTTTCATAAGGATCATTGGTTGAAAGCACCAAATCAACATTGTTCCAAGAAATCCCAGATGTCTGACTCACCAATGCTTTTGCTTCTAAACGAACTGGCTGACCAATACCATCACTGCGCATGTCATAATAAGGTTTCCAAGCAGCATTTGGTGTGATATAAGTAAAGAAAAATTCCCCTTTCGTTGCTTTTTCAACGTCTATTTCAACGATTATTTCAGTGAAGTTTGTAACTGGTTTACTGCGCTGACTAGTAATCTCTTGTTCAATTCGATTCATTTCCTTGTTCAAATCTTCCAATTGATTATAGATGGCAGATTGACGCGTATTGATCTCTGTAAGTTTTATATGCATGAACGCAAAAGCCTCTTTTAATTCAGCTACTTTTAATCCATCTGCATTACCTTTCAAATCACGATTTTTTAACAACAAATTTTTGTCCAAAGCTAAAATGTCGTATTCATCTCTTAAAACTTGATCTTGCAGTTCTAATTTGTGTTTTTTGGCATTCAAACTTGCAATTTCTTCGTTGGACATTTTTAAATCTTCGAAGTTCTTGCGCGTGCGAACTGAAAGGATTGTCAAGTCACCGATTGCTTTCACTTGAACTGAATTTGGATCTAAAAAGTCGGTCAGTTTCTCAAAAATGATTTCTTGCTTTCCAGGTTTTAAATCTGTTGATTTTTGATGTTCCACTTGTGCTCCTTGGAAGAAGACGGTTACTTTTTTAATTTCAGAAGGTAATGTAGTTTCCTTTTGACCAAAAGAATAAATTGAAATTAAGAGAAAGAGAAAAGTTGTTTTCATAGTTTAATAATTTAGATTAAAAAAAAGCACCACTTGAAAGGTGGTGCTTTCAGGATGCACTTACACCCTTATTTCCATAAAGTTCATTATTTCCCTGTTGGAATAACAAAATTTGTCATGTCCACTTCGTATAAATCCATACTCGCTTTTTGACCAATAATTTCAAAACTTGACATTACGGCTTTTTTCATTTCAGGATAATATTGAAAATGTGAATCGTTATTAACTGTGTTTACGATAATACCTAGGTTGATTGGGTCTCCCCAAGTTGATCCCAAATTCTCAACAACGTAAATGTCCAATCCACCCATTCCTTGACGACCATCTGAACTAAAAAATAAATATCGTCCATCACCAGAAATGAATGGAGTCGTTTCTCTACCAATAGTATTGATCGTGAAAGGCAATGGTTTAGCTTCTCCCCAAGATTTCCCTGTTTTTTGACTTACATAAATATCTGTTGAACTTTTATCTCCTTTTCTGTCCGAAACGAAATACATTGTATTTCCATCAGCCGTCATTGTTGCAGAACCTTCAAAGAAAGAGGTATTAACAGACTTACTACTTATTCTGTGCGGAGTTGACCATTTTCCTTTTGTACTCATTTCAAAAGTAAAAATATCTGAACCTTTGGTCGTCTTTTTCGCATTTGTAGCAGTCGTGTTGACAGTCATTAAACCTTGCAGACCGTCTCTAGAAATAAATGTGATAGCATCAAAACCATCAGAATTAATTCTACCTAATTCATTGGTTAAACTGTCCCAATCTTGCGTATCATCATTCCAAACAGCACAATAAGTATCTTCAAAAAATTCCTGATCATCTGGATTCATACTCCCTCCTTTTGTGTCACTTCTTCGAGATGTAAAATATAAGTTTTTTCCATCTCCAGTTATGATAGGACAATAGTCGCCATATCCAGAATTAATCGTTTTGATATCAACTCGTTTTGATTTATTTGGACCAGCTAATTCTGCTTTGGCAAACAGACATTGCTCAATTCTTAATTGTAATTGTAAGTCTTTTGAACGACTTGCTGAAAGTTTCGTAATAGCAATGTTGTAATTGACCATCGCTGAGTCAAGATTACCAATTCGGTGAAAAGATCTACCTAGTAATTCATAGACATCTGCATCAATTTCATCATCGTCTAAATTTACTGCTTCGCTTGCATATTTTAGCGCCAAACCATAATTGTTCATGGCATAATGACACTGACTTACCCAGTATGGTGCTCTCCAAGTAAATGGGTCCTTCACTGCGGCTTCTCTAAATTTAACCAATGCATCACGAACTTTTCCCTCGTTGAATTGTGTTTTTCCTTCTTCAATCATTAATAGTGCTGTCGTTTTATCAACAATGCTACTTACGGTATCTGGTGGTGAAACAAAATTTCTTGAAAAAAGTGTTTGAGTGGATAAAACCAATAAAAACAAGGAAAAACAAATTTTAAACATAGTTTTCTGAATTGTGTGATCGTTATATTCTTTAAAAGAATTTACAAAAGAAAGCAATTTTTACGTCTCATGGAAATTTGAGCCCTACTATTTTACTGTGTTTCAGTTTTTTCACTTTGACTTTCTGTTTAATTTTAAATCGACAAGTTCATTCATACCAATAGTTGAAGCAACAATTGCTAAAATTGGTGCTGTTGAAGCAGAAATCCAAAGCGTAATATGTATAATAAATTGTCCTAATCCAAAGAAGAATCCATTCTGTTTAAATCCAGATAAATTGAAAATTATATGAATATCTACCGGCACAAGAATTAAAAGAGAATAAATGAGCCCAATTGAAATGGCAAATCCACTATGCTGCCTAACAAAGATGATACTTTCATTTATATTTAATTTCCTCCTTTCGTTCACATAATCCATGAAACTAAAGCCGTAATAATAGAAAGAGATGACAAAAATCAGGTAAAAAACAGGTGAACTTTTCGGGTCTTGCCAACCAATCATTGAGACTAAAAAAATGATAATAAAGAAGAGATATTGCCAAAAGAAATTCCTTAAAGCAATTCGTATTCCCCGCTTTATATCTCTTAAAAATTGGTTCAGATCAAATGGGTATTTATTTCCTGTTAATATTCTTTCTGTTTTTTGACTGAGATGGGCAAGAAGAGGTGACAGAATTATCACTACAACATATTTCGCGAAGTTCATTAAAAGCAAGGCGATAGAAATTTCAAAAAGTAGTTGAATCATTTGCCAAACAATCTCATTCATATTTTCAACTTGAGGAACAAATGTTCGTTGTTGAATAATTGCACCTATTTTATAAACTCCAAGCATGAAAATCGCAGGAATCAGAATATACCAATAGAATTTTTGTTCTTTTATGAAAAGAATAGCCTTCCAATAGCTTTTCAGTCCGAAGAAAAAATGAGTCAAAAATTTCATAGTCAAAAATAATCAAACTGAAAGTATAAGACGAAGAATACTTAGGGTTTTGTTATCTTTGCATTTTAAAGAAAAAAAGCACCCTAAAAGGTTATCAATCATCTAATTAAATTAAAATGGAATTCAGTAGTTTGACAGCAATTTCTCCTATTGACGGAAGATATCAAGCAAAAACAAAAGAATTACAACCGTATTTCTCAGAATTTGGACTTATAAAATATAGAGTACTTGTTGAAGTAGAATATTTTATTGCTTTAGTAGAGTCTGGAATTGAACCATTAAAATCTTTTCCTAAAAATTCTTTTTCCGCTTTACGTCAATTATACACCAATTTCTCCGAACAAGATGCAAACTGGATCAAAGACACTGAAAAAGTCACGAATCACGATGTTAAGGCTGTTGAGTATTTCTTAAAAGAAAAATTAACAGGACTTGGTTTAACTGAATACCTAGA
>JBILYS010000192.1:0-4380 GCA_044377625.1 Crocinitomicaceae bacterium | reverse complement strand
GGTTAAGTACTTCATATCTGAAGATGATTTTTGCAGCGTAATGTTTTTCCAAAATTACTTTTACGAGAATCTTTTCACCGTAATTAATTGTGGATTTGTGATTAATTTCTGACTTAACAATTGGAGTAAAATACCCTTCTTTATAGATATCTAAGTATTCAACGCCGTATTTTATTCCGAAACTTTCACGCCCATCTTCAAAATATTTCAGGTAATTTCCATGCCATACCACGCCCATCGCATCAGTTTCACTGAACCTCACATCGATATTAATTGTAGATTCAAGAATTTTCATGAAAGAACAATTTTCATTTGACATTTCAATATATCGATGTTTGATGAACGAGCAATTCCTTCAATTAAATGGATATTTTCAAATGTATTAATTATACTAACGTGCGTTTCAATCATTGCATTTGTCTTTATTTCATTGAAAACCTCCAATTTTGTAATTGCACCAATAAATCCTAAACGCGGTTCACTTTCAGCTTCTAAACTACTCAAATAACCAAATCCAGCAGCACAGGTTTGTGCAATATTTTCAATGATAGCAGCTTCTGACAAAATGTTATTTTCAATAAATATATTGTCATTATTGATAAAAAACGAACTAGAGAAACCAGTTTCATTGGCATCAATCAATGAATCAATCATTATAAATGGTTCCCTTTGAGGGATGTACGTTTTAATATTTGTTTTCTCAACTAGCATAATAATCATAAAAATTAAACCATTGTGTTGGATTTGAAATCACCATTTCCTCAAGTTTTTTAACATACGATTCTGCAATTTCTTCAGGCGAATTATAATCAGAAACAGGTGTAGT
Organism: Crocinitomicaceae bacterium; assembly: GCA_044377625.1. Taxonomy (GTDB): domain Bacteria; phylum Bacteroidota; class Bacteroidia; order Flavobacteriales_D; family Crocinitomicaceae; genus M0103. Next base: position 3,554 of record JBILYS010000192.1, on the reverse strand, counting down.
TGCACATAAATTATAGTGCGTTCCTTTTCCTTTAACGGCAAAAACAAAAGTGATTGGAACTTTAAATTTATGTGCCATAATAAATGGCCCTGCTGGAAATTTAGCAACACTTTTTAAAAAATTCACACTTATTGTTTTTTGTCCGGCCATAACCCTATCAGCATGTAAAGCAATTAATTCATTTCTTTTTAATGCTTGATGAATTAAAACTAAATGTGACATATCATTCTTTAGAGGAATCAAATTATATCTCTCCACCTCTGTAGATTCAGTTAAATATGTTTTAATTTTCTCTACCTCTGCATCCAGCATAAGAATATTAATTTTTGAAGTTATTCTTTCTCCAATTAAATTTCCAGCATTTTCCCAATTTCCCACATGCCCTGAAAAAAGAAAACCACCTTTACCATTTTCATGAATTTCCTTTAAAGCTTTTTCATTGTCAAAACTGTGGGTATAAATTCCTCTTTTTTTTGTTTTCAGCGCTATTCGATCTATTAATATTCTACCAAAAACATTGAAGGTTTTAACCGAATTGATAATAGCTTTAACTTTTGAGAATCCAAATCCAGTTTGATAAAAGCGAATTAAGCCGTTTCTATTTTTTCTTGAGAAAAGAACAAAATAGGTTGCTACCCAGATGCAAAAAAAATATGAAATCCAAACTCCAAAAAAATTGATGCAAAAAACAAAAAATTTATATCCTAAGAGTGAACCTTTTGTTTTACCATCCCATTTTTCATTGATAGTTTTAGACATTCATTAATTTTTGTTCAACTAAATTGTAAAAATCATCAAAAGTTTCCACTGTTTTGAAATCTTCAGCAGTAGGTTTAAAACCTAAATTCTCTTCTATTAAGACAACTAAATCAACATAGTCAAGGCTGTCTAAATCCAAGGTTTCTCTCAGATTTTCATTGTCCTTTATTGTATTGATATCTACTTCAAATTCTTCTGAAAGAAACTTTTTTGTAATAGTTATAATCTCTGATCTCTCCATTTTTAAAGGGTAATTAAGGGTTGTATTTTTTTATTATTAGGGAAGAATTTGTTCCTCCAAAGCCAAATGAATTGGAAAGGAAACAGTCAATCTTTTTTTCTGTGTATTCTGGAACGACATTTATTTTTTGGGAGTCTTCATCTGGATTCTCAAAATTAATATTTGGGGCAATAAAATCATTATTCATCATCAATAACGAATAAACTATCTCACTTGCTCCAGCCATCCAACATTCATGACCTGTCATACTTTTCGTTGAACTTACAGGAATTTTCGATCCAAAAACTTCAGCAATAACTTGTGCTTCTGTTTTATCCCCAACTATAGTTGAAGTAGCATGCGCATTGATATAATCAATTTCTGAAGGACTCACGCCTGCAAGTTTTAAGGACATATTAAGTGATCTATATTGCCCATCAAAATTTGGATTTGAAATATGATCTCCGTTTGATGAAAATCCATATCCTACAACTTCTCCATAGATAGGCGCATTTCGTTTTAATGCTGATTCTAAAGACTCAATTATTACAGTTGCAGCACCACCTGATGGAACCAAGCCATCACGATCTCGATCAAAAGGTCGACTAGCATTTTGAGGTTTATCTTGTTTAATTGAAAAAGCTCCCAAACCATCAAAACTTCCCATGGCGAAAATATTTATTTCTTGAGCTCCCCCGCAAATAACTCTTTCTTGCAAGCCTTGTTTAATTAAGAGATAACCCATTCCAATTGAATGAGATCCCGAAGCACAAGCTGCTGATAAAGTCAAATTTATACCTTTCAATTTATAAATAGTTGAAAGGTTCATATTTACAGTACAATTCATGTTTTGAAAAATGTCACCACTTCCTATTAAGGTAGTATCTTTTTTTTCACGAACCTTATCAATTGTTTCAATAACAGCTCCTGCAGTAGAATCATTTCCGAAAATGATACCAGTTTCATTTTTCTCAAGAAAATCGACATCCAAATTTGAATTTTCAAGAGCCTCTTTTGTGGACATATAGGCAAACATGGCAGGCTGATGCATTCCCATTCGTTCTCTTCTTGAAAGAAACGGTTTTAAATCGGGATCCTTCACAAATCCTGTCAGACTAGATCTATATCCAAAATCATTTCGAATGGGATCGTAAATAATCCCACTTTTCCCATTCTTTAAAGAATCCAAAACTTCCGTTAAATTTTCACCAATACAAGAATAAATCCCAATACCAGTAATTACAACCCTGTTTTCCATGAATTAAGAATATATTCCACCATTTATATTAATGACTTCACCTGTTATATAGGCAGCCTTATCAGAAGCTAAAAAACTTGCTAAATGTGCTACTTCTTCAGCTTTTCCAAAACGATTTGCTGGCACCATTTTTTTAAACTCTGCTTCATCAAAATCTGCTGTCATGTCAGAAACAATAAAACCAGGAGCAATCGCATTAACTGTTATATTTCTTTTTGCAATTTCTTGCGACAACGCTTTTGTTGCTGCTATCATAGCTCCTTTTGCAGCAGAATAATTTGTTTGACCTGGAACACCTTTTAATCCACTTAAAGAAGCAATATTGATGATTCTTCCAGAACGGTTTCTCAGCATTTTTGTAATAACAGCTTGCGTGCAATTATACATTCCTTTCACCGATGTATTCATTACATCATCCCAATCTTTTTCTGTTACCCAAGGGAATAAATTATCTCTTGTAATTCCAGCGTTATTTACTAAAACTTCTATATTTTTATCAGTATTAGCTGCCATCCAAGAAGTAATGGCAAGATTTACTTCTTCACTATTTTTAACATCAAATGGTAATAATTCTGCACTACCCCCCAGGCTCTCAATTGCTGATTTTGTTTCCAACGCAGCATCTTTATTAGAAGAATAATTTATGATGATATGCAACTTCAAATCGGCCGATAATTGCAAGGCTATTGCCTTTCCAATTCCTCTTGAAGCACCTGTAATTAATGCGCATTTCATAATTGCGTAGTAGTATTAGTTAATAGTTCGATAATATTACGAATATTTTCAAATTGAGCAATATCTTCTTTTATAATTGGCATTACTTTCCTGATTTTCGTGTAAACTTCAATCGTTTTTGGGGAAAGTCTATCTTTTTGTTCTTGAGTTAGGATATCAATTGCTTGGCAAACGGCTATCATGTGAATTGCCATGACTTGAAAACCATTATCAATAACTTTTTTAGTAATAATTGCACTATTTGTCCCCATACTTACAATGTCCTGATTGTCATTGTTATTTGGGATGCTATGCACATACATAGAATTTGAAAGCATTTGACTTTCTGCAGTGGTGGATGTTGCCGTAAATTGCATTCCTTGAATTCCAAAATTTAGACCTAAAACACCCTTGTTTAAAAAGGCAGGAAATTGATCATTTAAATTGTTATTCAAAAGGAAATTCAATTGTCTTTCAGCTAACATCGTCATTTTAGTTACTACTAATTTGACTTTATCCATTTCTAAAGAAATATAATCACCGTGGAAATTTCCCCCATGATATACATTTTGATCTTCAACACTTATTATAGGATTGTCATTC
>JBILYS010000191.1:0-4404 GCA_044377625.1 Crocinitomicaceae bacterium | reverse complement strand
AGACATGAATGAATATCCTACAAACTCATGAACATTTGGTCCAATTGTTAATCGGTCATACCCTTTTTTATAGTCCAATTCAATCTGTGGAACTACTTGATCTTGTGTTTCAATGCGAATGCGATGAAGTAAATAACCCATTCCTGCGTGCACAAAAATACCTGAGTTTTTATTCGGGCTTAAAATCGGAAATACTTTTCCTATAGCGAAGTTGGCATTAAATCCTCGTGCGTAAACGAGTACTTTTGCAATATCACCGTTGACATCTGTAATGTTTCCATAAGAATCCACTAAATCATCAAATAACCCTGCAACCCTTACTTGATTTCCGAACATAAAATTAGCATCGAATCCTAAAAACCAATTTTTGTTTGTTTTGTAACCAGCCAAAAATCCAACATGACTCATATAACCGTAATTATCAGCCAAATCACCTGAAGTCCAATTGCCACCATAATGCACTCCAACCCATGGTGTACCAATAATTGAATCCTTAACATTTCTCTGCCCAAAGGTGAAAATGCCGATAAGAAAAAAAGAGAGTGTTAGAATGCTATTTTTCATGCGTCAAATTTAAACGCATTTTATTGGTTTTATTGCTAAAAAATGTAAAATGTATAAATTATTGAACGAATGAACTTGAAACAAGAAATATCCATTCTGAAACACTCAAAAATCTTTCATCTTAAAACAGATATTCATAATTATAAATTATCTTTATCCACTTAAATTCGTTAACACCATCCGTAGATGAAAAAAATACAAATGGTTGATCTAATATCGCAGTATCAGAAGATAAAGCCTGCGATTGATTCAGCAATTATGAACGTTATTGAAAATGCACAATTCATTAATGGTCCAGAAGTGAGTTCTTTCCAAAGCGAATTGGAATCCTACCTTGGCGTGAAACATGTAATTCCTTGTGCAAATGGAACTGATGCTTTGCAAATTGCGTTAATGGCACTAGATTTAAAACCTGGTGATGAAATTATTACTCCTTCTTTCACCTATATTGCGACAACTGAAGTAATGGCGTTGCTCGGATTGAAGCCAATTTTTGTTGAAGTAGATAAAGATACTTTCTGTATTGATCCAACAGTTATTGAAGCAGCAATTACCTCGAAAACAAAGGCTATTGTACCTGTACATTTATATGGTCAAGCAGCAAATATGGATGCAATCAATAAAATTGCAAAAAAACATAATTTGTTTGTAATAGAAGATAATGCCCAAGCTATTGGGAGTGATTATTATCATGAAGATGGCACTGTTTCTAAAACGGGAACAATCAGCGATATCGGATGCACGTCTTTTTTTCCGTCTAAAAACCTTGGTTGTTATGGTGATGGTGGCGCAATTTGCACGAATAATGATGAATTAGCTGCTAAAATGAGAATGATTGCCAATCATGGTCAAAGTAAACGTTACTACCATGATGTCGTTGGATGTAATTCACGTTTGGATAGCATTCAAGCAGCTGTTTTAAGAATTAAATTAAGAGAGTTAGATTCATACATTACTGCAAGAAGGGAAGTCGCAGATCATTACGATGCGTTCTTTTCTGCGTTTAATCAAATTAATACTCCTGTTAGAGGAAAAGAATCGAAACATGTTTTTCATCAATATACACTAAAATTAGAAGGGTTAGATCGCGACGCTTTAAATGCTTTTTTAGCAACAAAAGATGTTCCATCAATGATTTATTATCCAGTTCCTGCGCACAGACAAAAAATGTTCTCGGCATTTGGAAGTGAAAATACGATTCTTCCAATTACAGATTGGTTAACAGAAAGAGTGATTTCTTTGCCAATTCATACAGAAATGGAAGAAGAGCAATTGAATCTTATTTGTTCTTCAGTTGCGGAATTTATTAATCAACAATAATCCCAAATTCCGAATTGAAAGTATGAAGAAAATTGCAGTTGTTGGTACAGGTTATGTTGGATTAGTTACAGGAACATGTTTTGCTGAAACGGGTAATCATGTGGTGTGTATTGATATTGACAAAAATAAGGTCGATAAAATGCTGAAGGGTGAAATACCTATTTATGAGCCCAATCTTTCTGTTTTATTTGAACGAAATATAAAAGCGAATCGATTGAACTTTACAACTGATTTAGTTGAAGGGATAAAGGATGCTGAAATAATATTTTTAGCATTGCCAACACCTCCAGGTGAAGATGGTTCTGCAGATTTATCGTATATTTTAGGAGTTGCGGAACAGCTTGGAAAGATAATGACTGAGTATAAAGTTATTGTAGATAAGAGTACGGTTCCAGTTGGTACAGCAGAGAAAGTGCACAATATGATTGCGAAAAACGCTTCAGTTGATTTTGATGTTGTTTCCAATCCGGAATTTTTAAGAGAAGGCTTTGCTGTAGATGATTTCATGAAACCAGATAGAGTGGTGATTGGAAGTTCATCTGAAAAAGCGCAGAAAATAATGGAGCAATTGTATAAGCCATTTGTACGACAAGGAAATCCGATTTTATTTATGGATGAAAAGTCGGCTGAATTGACAAAATATGCTGCGAATTCGTTCTTGGCGACCAAAATTACGTTCATGAATGAAATTGCCAATTTCTGTGAGTTGGTTGGAGCGGATGTTGATAAAGTGCGCATAGGAATTGGTTCAGACGATCGTATTGGAAAAAGATTTCTTTTTCCAGGAATTGGTTATGGTGGTTCATGCTTCCCGAAAGACGTTCAAGCTCTAGTAAATTCTGGAAATGAAAATGCTTTTTCATTTGAAATTTTGAAAGCTGTAATGAATGTGAATGAAAGTCAAAAAACGATTCTTCTGCCGAAAATCAAAAACTACTTTAGAGGAAATTTGGAAGGCAAAAAGATTGCGCTTTGGGGATTGGCTTTTAAACCAGATACTGATGATATTCGTGAAGCTCCAGCTTTGTATATGATTGACGCTTTAACGAAAGAAGGAGCTACCATTTGCGCCTATGATCCTGAAGCTATGAAAAATGTTGAAAGAGAAATTGGTGATAAAGTAATTTATGCAAAGGATGAATATGAAGCTTTAATAAATGCTGATGCACTTGTCATTTGCACGGAATGGGGAGTTTTTAGAAATCCGGATTTTGATAGAATAGGAGAATTGCTCAAAGATAAAGTGATTTTTGATGGACGCAATTTGTTCGATTCAGAAGAAATGAACGAAAAAGGGTTTTATTATAATTCGATCGGACGCAAAACAGTTAAATAAATTGCGACCGCCGAAGGCAGCACCGACCGAAGGGGGGGTATTTCAAATTAATCCATCTATGTGCCCTATGTGTCTATGTGGTTTAAAAAAGAGTATTGTGTGTTGAATTAGGAGTTACGAGTAATGTTGATATAAAAAAATGGAAGAACGTAAACGCATATTAATAACAGGAGCAGCGGGATTTTTAGGATCTCACTTATGTGACCGTTTCATTAAAGATGGTTTCCATGTTATTGCAATGGATAATTTGATAACGGGTCGTTTGAAGAATATTGAGCATCTCTTCAAATTAGAGAATTTCGAGTTTTATCACCACGATGTTTCAAAATTCATTCACGTTCCTGGAAAATTGGATTATATCCTTCATTTTGCATCACCTGCTAGTCCGATTGACTACTTAAAAATTCCAATTCAAACACTGAAAGTTGGTTCTTTAGGAATTCATAATTGTTTGGGTTTAGCAAAGCAAAAAGGCGCACGTTTGATGATTGCTTCGACTTCTGAAGTTTATGGTGATCCTACAGTTCATCCTCAGCCCGAAGATTATTGGGGAAATGTTAATCCTGTTGGACCTCGTGGCGTATATGATGAAGCAAAACGTTTTCAAGAAGCAATTACGATGGCTTACCATAATTTCCATGGATTAGAAACTCGTATTGTACGGATTTTTAATACATATGGGCCACGAATGCGATTGAATGACGGACGTGTTTTACCTGCATTTATTGGTCAAGCGTTGCGTGGAGAAGATTTAACAATTTTCGGGGATGGCTCACAAACACGTTCATTCTGTTATGTAGATGATTTAGTTGAAGGTATCGTTCGATTATTAAACAGTGATTATGCCTATCCGGTGAATATTGGAAATCCATCAGAAATTTCTATTAAAGATTTCGCAGAAGAAATTATTAAATTAACTGGAACTACTCAAAAAGTAATTTACAAAGATTTACCTGTAGATGACCCGAAGCAACGTCAACCAGATACAACCAGAGCGAAAGCATTGTTAAATTGGGAGGCAAAAGTTGGAAGAGCAGAAGGGTTGAAAATTACTTATGATTATTTTAAAAGCCTTTCCAAAGAAGAGTTAATGCAAACTGATCACAACGATTTTGATAAATATATAATACGATAATGGGATATTTTTCACACGAAACGGCAGTGATTGATGAAGGTTGTTCTAT
>JBILYS010000190.1:0-4417 GCA_044377625.1 Crocinitomicaceae bacterium | reverse complement strand
TTCTTCATATACTGATAATGCATTTACTCAAATAGCATTTGTAGATTTCAACGGAAGAACTTATCCTTTTGCAAAATTTTCAGGAACATCAATGGCTTCACCGATGGTAACAGGTGTTATCGCTTTGATTTTAGAAGCCAATCCTTACTTATCAGCTCAACAAGTGAAGGATATTATTATTTTGACTGCTAGAGAAGATAATAATACTGGAGTTATTCCAACTGTTGGCAGTACACAATGGGGATGGGGAAAGATTGATGCTTACCAAGCAGTTCAATTAGCTTTGACAACAATTGGAATTGAGGAAATTGACCATGAAATACAATGGACTGTTTATCCAAATCCAGTGGTGAATGAATTACATTTTACCTTAGTTGAAGAGTTGCCATTGAAAGCAATTATTGTTGATGCAATGGGGAAAACAATAGCTCGTAATATTCAAGATTCTCGTCTTTCTGTTTCTGATTTGAAACCTGGAAATTATTGGGTGAGAATGGAAATTAATGGAAGAATAGAGCAACAAGCGTTTGTAAAACAATAACATTGGGTTTCAAAATAGAATGATTGTAATCAATTTACTTTCTAAAAATGAAATGGTCGTAGTGAGAGAAATTGCTCAAATTACCTGGCCAATTACGTATCGTGATATTCTTTCTTCTGAACAATTAGGCTATATGTTTGAATGGATGTATAATCTTGATACTCTTCAAAATCAAGTAGAAGAGGGTCAACTATTTTATGTCTTGAAAGAAAATGAAAAACCACTTGGATTTATTGGTTTAGAATTGTTTGCGCCTGAAAAGAACGATTTAAAAATTCAAAAAATTTACGTTTTACCTGATAATCAAGGAAAAGGTGTTGGAAGAAAACTGATTGAAAAAGCAATCGAAATCGCTCAAGAAAAAGGAATTGAAAATGTCATCTTAAATGTAAATCGATTCAATAAAGCTGTGTCATTTTATCAAAAACTAGGTTTTAAAATTACTTCCGAAGTGAATATCGATATTGGTCAAGGTTTTTTGATGGAGGACTATATTATGAATTATACAATTAAGTAAAAAGTAAAAAGTAAAAAGTAAAAAGTTTGATTCCTAAGAACTAAATTACTTTTTCCTTCTGCCTTTTCCTTTTTTTGAATTTAGTTTCTAACGAACAACTATTTTACAGAACGATAAAGCAAAAACTGACGTCGACATCTCGAAGAAAGATCTATTTGGGGGTTACTTTGAAATTATATCTCAATCTCGTTTCCACATTTAAAATGACCTTCTGGACATTCTTTATGACCATGTAAACCGCACGGTCTGCAGGATAAATTGATTACTTCCTTGATTTCAGAATCCTCTGATAATGGTCCGAAACCGAAACCAGGAATTGTTGAACAAAAGAATGCCGTAACTGGAGCATTCATTGCTGAAGCTAGATGCAATGGACCTGAATCATTGACGAAATTTCTTGAAGCGTTTGACATCAATGCTGCGGACTCTAATAAATTGAGTTTTCCAGCGAGATTCTGTGCATTAGAAATTTTAGACAAATCAATTATTTCTTGGCAAAGTGCTTCATCATCTTTCCCACCTAAAAGATAAATTGCTCCTTCCTGTGATTTTTGTTGAATCAATTCTACCCATTTTTCTTTTGGTAATTGTTTTGTGAACCAAACGCTTGCTGGAGCAAAACAAAAGAATTTTTCGGATGTGAACGTCGATATTTTTGCAAAATGCTCTTTACTAGGAAATAGTTCTGGACGTTTTTTAGAGACTGCTCCAAATTCTTTTATCACACTTAAATTTCGTTCAACTTCATGTAAACCGTTATTTATTTGATGATCGAAACTTTTTGAAAAAGCAAAGGAAAAAGGATTCTTTTTGAAGCCGTATTTCTTTTTTGCTCCTGATAAGGCTGTAATTATTCCTGAACTGCCAAATCGTTGTAAATTAATTACAAGATCATATTTTCTGCTTCTAAATTGTCGTATCAATTGTATCATAGATCGGTATTTTCCTGCCGATTTATCAAACACTATTATATAATTTAGATGAGGATTATTAAGTAAAAGGGCTTCATTTCCTTTTTTAACTAGTACATCGATAGTTGATTCAGGAAAAAGCCTTTTCATTTCTGAAATAACTGGAGTTGCAAGAATTACGTCTCCCAGAAAAGCGGTTTGTATAATAAGAATACGATTCACATGGTAAAGGTATAAATAGTAAATGATTTAGAATAATCGAGCTCAGTTTATAAGTCTACTGACTATTTCAACAATGTAACGTGCCCACGTTTAATAATTTCAATGCCATCTCCGTCGTGCATTGTAACCATATAAATATACGTTCCAGTTTCTGCCATTTCTCCAGAAAAAGAAATATAACCAGACCAACCTTCAATTGGTGAATTTGTTTGAAAGATAACTTGTCCCCACCTATCTATGATCGTAAACAAATAATCCGTTGGGTCAAAGTTTGTTAAAATTGGTTTGAAATTAGGATTTATTCCTTCAGGTGTAAAAGCATTTGGAATATAAATCAATGGTTCAAAGACGTCACAAATTATATTAGAACGACTAATCTCAGGAGCATTATAGATATTATCCCCCTCAATTGCTTCAACATAATAGCATACTTTTCCTGTAAAAGTGACATTATTTAAATCATCCTCAAACGATCTTTGTGAATCTGTTAGAGTAGCATAGACTGGACCATTGAAGACTCCATCAATTCCACGATAAAGGTTGTACCCTAAAATTGAACCGTCAAAATCAATATAATCATTCCAATTAAGATAATTCAACATGCGTATATCATCTTTTTGAACAGTTAAAAGAATGGTTTTAGCGATATTTGAAACGGACCCTGGTCTTCCACAACTATCAATAACGCGCGCTCTATAAGTATAGCTGTATTTATTTACATCAACATCTGTATCAGTATAGGATAAATTATTTGAGGTTGCTGGAATTTGGGCAATTTCTTCGAACACACCTGATGAATTCATTTTCTCAAATGAAATTGCTGTGACTCCTCCAGATGCATCAATCAAATGTCGTAAATCAACCTGATTGTCATTAACAGTTGCGACTTTTAAATAATTGAAAGCAGGTTCTGTTGGAGCAACAATTGTAATACAAGATCTAGTAGAAAAGGATGAGTTCCCGATGTCAGAAGTGGCTTTGACAAAAAAGCAATAGTCTTGTAAGCCTTGAGCAGTAACCGTAAATGTTGTAGCTGTTGTGGTACCAAAAGATATCCATGATTGTCCAACAATTTGACCAAAAATTTCATAAGAAGCTACTGCATTCCATCCAATATAGGGCGTCCATGAAAGAACCACTTCATTATTGCAAATTAGAAGTTCAGTTTCAAGGAACATAGTTGTATTCACTTCAGCTTTTGCAGAGGATTGAAAAGTTGGTGGAATTGATGACGTGTAGCAAGAATCAAAGGCAGCGATAGAAAAAGTCAAAGGTCCAATTGAAATGTCTGGGCTGTACGAATAAGTCGTATTTGTCAAACCCCACACAGTATCAAGTTCATATAATACGCCATCAAGTCCCATTACATATATTACATAACCATACGTATCGGGTTGTGCATTTTGATTCCATGAAATATTCAACTGATTGGTTAACGTATCAATACTAACCGATGCAATAATTGGAATATCCGGAGTGGTGAGATCTTGAAAATTATCTCCAGGAGCATTTGACGTAAAATTACAAGGCTGATTTGGTAATACAATTTGATAACTCAAAAAAGCATCACAAATATCAATTGTATCTCTTGTGAAAATTAATCCATAAGGAACACTATCCATAAATGTCCAAGTTCCAGCAGGATACTCTCGATAGATATAATAATAGGCATTCATGCTGGCCGTTGGAATTGGTAATGGATTGTTCCATTGCAAAACAGCCGTTCCATTTAACGGATTTGAGACCGTAAGATAGATGTTTGAAATGGTATCACTGAAGCGTGTTGTATTTCCCGCACAACCAGAAACTACAGCAATATAATAATCATTTTGTGCTGTAACCAATGGATCTGTCCATGTGTTTGTTCCAATAATAGGCAACGTAGCTAATAGTCCATTTTGTATTGAATAAATTTGATATTCAACAAAAGTACCGGTGGGATTATTTACAGGAGTCCAATCTATAGTTACATTTCCAGCTGCATCTGAATGAATGCAATTAATTGCTGGTGCTTGAATTACACCTGGATTTACAACATATATTGTTACTGTTGCATAACTCACTTTCGGAACTTGACAAAAGTCATCTTGAATTTTAAACACAAAATTATACGGTATTGTATCCAACGCATTTCCATCTGCTCCAACCAAATGATCACAGCTTGTTTGCCAAGCGAATGTTGTTGATACGCCTTGAATTCCTGAGATAATCGGTGTTGCATTGAGT
>JBILYS010000189.1:0-4418 GCA_044377625.1 Crocinitomicaceae bacterium | reverse complement strand
AAAAAGGTCTTTAGGTTACTTGAAAACAACATGGAGAGAGGATTGTTTAAACAATTACTAGTTTCTCCATTCAATTCAAGAAGAAAAATTACAGTCTGTATTGATACTGAGATTAAGAACGCAAAAAATGGTTTACCTTCTTTCATAAGGTTGAAATTGAATAATTTGACAGATCGAAAAATGATCGAAAAATTATATGAAGCAAGTCAAGCTGGTGTCAAAATTGAAATGATTATCCGAGGAATCTGTTGTCTAATTCCTGGAGTAAAAGGTCAAAGTGAAAATATCACAGCTATTAGTATTGTTGATAGGTATTTGGAGCATGCTCGTTTCATGATTTTTTGCAATAACCAAAAACCTGTGTATTATATCAGCAGTGCAGATTGGATGGAACGTAATTTGGACAAACGAATTGAAGTTGCGTGCCCAATATTGAGTCCAGAATTACAAGCAGAAATTGATACAATTTTTAATTATCAATGGCGCGGAAGTGTAAAATCTCGCCTAGTTCGGAAGGATTTAAAAAATGTTTATCGCAAAGCAGTTGGAAAACCTTTTCATGCACAGTTGGAACTGTATAATTATTATAAAAATTTAAGTGAATCTATTTCACAAAAATAGCTATTGACTTATTTTTGTCTAGGTTGATTGCCGCACTTTCAAAGGATGGTGCACTGAACGTTTCGCGTGCATTATTAGAAAATCCATATTTCTCAAGGGGAATTCCAAACATGTTTTTATCCAAAATTCCGTTTTTATTTTTGTCTTGGAAAACAGCTGCTGCATATTTGGCTTTAGGAAGGTTTTCAAAAATAGCTATCGCTTTTTTATGCTCGATTGAAATAATCTTTCCTTTGAATTGTGTTTTTTCTCCAGGAAAATGATCCGAAACTCGGTAAAGAGCAATTGATGCCTTGCCTTCATTGGATGAAAAACCAATGATTGTTATTGTCAAAGAATAATTCGTTTCAATCATCATCGACGAGCTTATTCCGATAAGTAATAAACCTATGATTAATCTTTTCATAACTAATTAAACAAATTAGCTATGGATTGGTTCATTTTTAAATTAATCCGGAATTCCAAAAGCTTTGAGATTAAAAATTATTCAATTTATGCTACCTTTGAGTTGAATGAAAAACGACAATACAATTTTAATTACTGGAGGTGCTGGTTACATTGGTTCACATACCGTTGTAGAGCTTGTTAAAGCTGGGTATCATCCAATAATTGTCGATGACTTTAGAAATTCAAATAAATCCGTAATCAAAGGGTTAACCGAATTAATTGGTGAAAGTCCGATTTTTTATGAAATAGATGTTTGCGATAAGATTGCATTAGAAGAACTTTTCGAACGGTATTCTTTTAAAGGAATTATTCATTTTGCGGCTTACAAAGCAGTTGGAGAATCAGTTGCTGAACCATTAAAGTATTATAGAAATAATATTTTGGGACTTGTAACAATATGTGAATTAGCATTGAAATACAACGTCCATAATTTTGTATTTTCTTCCTCTTGTACTGTTTATGGCGAACCAAAAGGATTAAAAGAAGTTTCTGAAAGTACGCCTAAAAGTGAACCGAATTCTCCTTATGGAAACACAAAATTAATCGGAGAACAACTATTATCTGATGTTCAAAAAAGCAACAAAGATTTTAAAATAATCAATTTGCGCTATTTCAATCCAGTTGGGGCCCACCCTTCTAGTTTGATTGGTGAGTTTCCAATTGGGAAACCAAATAATTTATTGCCTTTTGTAACGCAAACCGCAATCGGGAAACAAGAATCACTTTTGGTTTTCGGAAATGATTATCCAACTAAAGACGGCACATGTATCCGCGATTACATTCATGTGTGTGATTTAGCAGAAGCACATGTAAAAGCAATGCATTTTCTGGAAAATAAGTCAGGTGAATGTTTAGAGGCAGTTAATATTGGAACTGGGCACGGAACGAGTATTTTGGAAGTCATTCATCTTTTTGAAAAAATTGCTGGATTGAAGTTGAATTGGCAATTTGCAGATCGAAGAAATGGTGATGTAATTGAAATTTATGCCAATGCGGAAAAGGCAAATCAACTTTTAAATTGGGAAGCAAAATATGCAGTTGCCGATGCAATTAATGATGCATGGAACTGGGAAAAAAAATTAATTGAACATGTTTAAGGTACTATTTTTTTCATTCATTCTATTGGTTGCAAATAAATCATTTTCACAATATTCAAGTGAAGGTGATTTGATTTCCCGATTTCGACCAGGTTTAATGTGGTTCAATACAGGAATTCGACCTGCAATTCCTGAAAAAGTACCCAAATATGACCGTTTGATTTTTGATTTAACCTATAACACATGGAATGGAGATCAAAAAGTTTTCAAGAATAATTGGAATTCAATAGGTTTAAATACCAATATTATTTTTGACATCCCCCTTACTAAGGGAAATACAGTTGCATTTGGAACTGGAATTACGCATTCTTTGTTTCGCATTCAACACAATAATTTATTTGTTACGGATTCAACAAATTCATTCACAACATATCAACTAAAAGATTCAACTGCTACGTTTGATAAGAGTTATTTGGGTGGAAATTCATTTTCTGTTCCATTAGAATTTCGGTTTAGAACAAAAGGATGGAAGCATTTCAAAGTGCATATTGGTGGCAGAGTTGGTTATCAGTTAAACCTATTTTCTAAAACTATTTCAACAGGTGAAAACGGCAAGATAATCCATAAGAGTTATGATTTTACAGATATCAATCGCTTAATTTATTCTGCTCATGTGCGAATCGGAATGAGAAATTGGGCGTTGTATGGTTCTTATAATTTGAATGGACTTTTTTCTCATCGTTTAAGTTCTCAATTGAATTTAGTTCAAGTTGGACTGAGTATCTCACTTTATTAAACACATGTTTTTTATAGATACACATACACACCTGTTTTCATCTTCTTTTGATGAAGATCGGACTGCTGTTGTTGAACGAGCAATAAAAGCGGGTGTTGAAATCCTTTTGTTGCCAAATATTGATCTGGAATCAATCGAACCAATGTATGAGTTGTGCAATCAATTTCCACAAAATTGCTTTCCAATGATGGGTTTACACCCAGGTTCAGTAGATGAAAATTGGGAATTAAATCTCGAAATTATTCGGAAGAATCTATTTGAGCGAAAAAATATTGCTGTTGGAGAAATCGGTATGGATTTGTATTGGGATAAAACCTTTCAAAATGAACAAGCGGAAGCGTTTCGAAAGCAAATTGCTTGGGCGAAAGAATTAGCAATACCAATTGTCATTCATGCGCGTGAGGCATTTGACGAGATCTTTGAAATCGTAGATGAATTGAATGATGAACGTTTAAAAGGTGTTTTTCATTGCTTTACAGGTACTGTCGAACAAGCAAAAAGAATTCAAAATTATGGTGGTTTCAAAATTGGAATCGGTGGTGTTTTGACGTATAAAAAAGCAGAATTGGACCTTGTTTTGAAAGAAATCGAATTAAGCGAAATGATTTTGGAAACTGATTCACCTTACTTGCCACCAACGCCTCACCGTGGAAAACGAAATGAAAGTGCTTATTTATTGCACATTGCAGAAAAATTAGCAGATGTGAAGGAATGTACCTTGAAAGTAATTGCGGACACAACGACTGCGACTGCAAAAGAACTTTTTAAATTGAGTTGAAATGACATCATCAAAACCAAAAATACTGATCATTTATACTGGAGGAACTATCGGGATGATTAAAGATCCTGAATCTGGACAGTTAAAAAGTTTTGATTTCAACCATATTCACAAACACGTTCCAGAAATTCACCGTTTGAATGTTGAATTGACAACTTTCAGTTTTCAAGAACCGATTGATTCTTCTGAAATGAATCCCTTGTATTGGGTTCAAATGGCCCAAATGGTTAGAGACAATTATGAAAAATTTGACGGTTTTGTGATTTTACACGGTTCCGATACAATGGCTTTTTCTGCATCTGCCTTGAGTTTTATGTTACAAGGATTGAAGAAGCCAGTCATTTTTACAGGCTCTCAATTACCGATTGGAACCATTCGAACAGATGGCAAAGAAAATTTAATCACAGCGATTGAAATTGCTGCTGATAAAGACGGACAAGGTCAACCAATTGTGCAAGAAGTAGCAGTTTATTTTGAATATTCTTTGTACCGTGGAAATAGAAGTTCGAAAATTTCAGCCAATCAATTTGAAGCATTTAGTTCCCCGAATTACACTGAACTGGCAAAAGCAGGAATCAATATTGAATACAACCACGATAAATTATTTCGCACGAAATTGAGCGAATTGACTTATTTACCAAATATGAGTCAACGAGTTGGGTTATTGAAAATTTATCCTGGTTTTCCTGTAGAAGCCTACAAAAGTTTATTTGATCGCACACTTACTGATGCACTTATT
>JBILYS010000188.1:0-4434 GCA_044377625.1 Crocinitomicaceae bacterium | reverse complement strand
CTGAAACTTTAAAATCATACAAAGATTATCGAAAAGCTGAATACTATTACGCGAAAGTTTATGACAGAGAACAGGGTGGGATTTATACAATGTCACTCATCAATTTAGGATTGATGCAAAAGCATAACGGTAAATATGATGAAGCACTTGAAACATTCAAAAAAGCAAAAAAGAAATTCTACAAAGACAAAAAAAGTTATGAATATTTAAAATCTAAACGAGAACTTGAATCGTGTTTATGGGCGAAATCAGCAATTAAAGATACGGCCAAGGTGAATTATTTGCGCTTACCAGAAACTGTCAATTCATTTGATTCAGAATTTGGTCACAATCTCCATAATGGGGTTTTAGTTTTTTCGTCACTTCGCGCGGATTCAATCAATACTGCAGAAGAAGTGTATTCCACAACCTATAAAACGCGCTTATTTCAATCTGAATTAAAAGAAGGAATTTTTGAAAAGTCAAGCAGAATTGAAGATTTAATGATAGAAAAGCTGAATACGGGTAATGGAACTTTTTCAGCTGATGGAAAACGATTCTATTTCAGTTTATGTGCAGATGAAGGCTATAATTACAAATGTAAAATTATGGTTGCCAATTTTGACAATGGTAATTGGTCTTCAATTGATTCTTTAGGAGAAATCATTAACGAAGAAGGCGCCAATACAACGATGCCATGTATTGGAGAATTGGATGGACAAGAAGTGCTTTTCTTTTCATCAGATCGAGAAGGTACAGAAGGAGGAATGGATATCTGGTTTTCCGCTATCAAAAATGGTAATCAATTTTCTAAAGTTAGAAATGTCAAAACCATCAATTCACTCGACAATGATTTGAGTCCATGGTGGGACAAAACAAGCAATACGCTTTACTTTTCATCATCATGGTTAGATGGTTTTGGTGGCTACGATATTTTCAAAGTTCATTATCAAACACAATTTGAGGAACCGCAAAACATAGGATTGCCATACAATTCTCCAGCAAATGATTTATACTATTTCAAAAGTGGCGATACATCGTATTTTTCGAGTAATCGATTAGGTGTGATGTTTAGTAAAAACCCAACATGTTGTAGTGATATTTTTACCACTTTCCCTCCGTTAAAAATTGAGATCCCAACGCCTAAAGAAACATTAGCTGATCTAAACAAACGATTACCTGTAACATTATATTTCCACAATGATTGCCCAGATCCAAAATCCAGAGATACATTAACAAAAGTTAATTATATAAATGGATATGGTGAATATCGTGCAATGCTAGATAAATATCAATTGGAATATTCAAGCGGATTGAGTGGCGAAAAATCCGAAGAAGCAAAAGAAGATATTGAAAGTTTCTTTATCGAATATGTAGATCAAGGTGTTAAAGATTTGTATTTATTCCGTGATTTACTGTTGGAGGAATTACAAAAAGGATCGAAAATAAATATCACTGTTAAAGGTTTTGCTAGTCCATTGGCTAAAACTGATTACAACGTTAGTTTAACAAAAAGAAGAATTTCGTCATTAGTGAATTATTTAATGGCCTATGATAATGGAATATTTCGTCCTTATTTGATGAATAACGCGCTAAATGGAGGCAAAGTTCTTTTCAATCAAGTTCCTTTTGGAGAATATACTGCTAACAAATTAACGAGTGATAATTTCCATGATCAAAAGAATTCTGTTTATTCAAGAGCAGCTGCCATAGAACGAAAAATAGAGATCCAAAGTGTTGATTACATCCAAGACGATAGCTTGTTATTTATAACTGATTTATCGCCCCGATTTATTGATTTGGCTGCAACATCACAAATAGCTCAATTTTCAAAAACACTTCAATTTAAAAACAAAGGAAATGCAGTTTTAGAAATTGACCGAATTGAAATCGAAAATGACTATGTGAAAGTGACAATTCCAAATGTTATTAATGGAAACTCATCGGTTCCATTTATTTTTGAATCAAACAAAACATTACCTAAAGGATTATTTTCTTTTCCAGTTACTATTTATTTCAAAGGATATCGTCAAGCAATTAGTGTGATGATTAATGGTGAAGGATTTTAAATATGTGATTTAGTTTTTTCAACTGCGATATCCCACGAAGTTCAATTGCTAAATAAAATACGATAAGCATTCGCTATTTTAACCTTTCTTACTTTTTGTCCAAAGTAACAAAAAATGCTTTTTCACAAATTATCCAAGGAACTTCACTCTTCTTCATTGCATTGCGAATAGCGACCGTCGATAAAGCTCATGATTACCACGAATTTACTTTTCGATCGTCTTTGAAATCGCTTTACGAGCTAGTTCTGTGGATAATTTGTATTACGATCCTAAATCACAATTATGATTTATTTCTATCAATTAAATTCTCGTTAACGACATCAAAATATTATTAATTCGAATCCATACAAAACGTTTGATGAAACTTGACATTTATGTATCTTTGCTTTCAACTATTTAATAAATGTCTAGAGAATCCATTCTTCCTGTCGTAAAACGCCCTCGTATCTATTTCATTGATATCGCAAGATCCTTTGCTATTTTATTGATGTTAGAAGGTCATTTTATTGATTTGACATTAGGAGAACAGTTCAGAAGTCCTGATCCTCATTTTGTAAATCCAGATTTCTTGGTTTACGATATATGGCACATTATACGAGGATATACTTCGCCAATGTTTCTTACAATGACCGGGATGATTTTCGTCTATTTATTGTTTGGAACGGATAACAAACCCTATTTCGGTAATGACCGCATTAAAAAAGGATTTAAACGTGTTTTAGAATTACTTTTTTGGGGATATTTGTTGAATCCAAATAGCTTTCATATTCTTCAATGTATTGCTTATGGAATTCTCTTATTATTACTTATTTATGGTTTGTATAAATTAACGAAAGTAATTCCTCTTTGGGTTTATTATTTTGGGGTGTCTTGTTTGATTTTCAGTCTTTATGCACCTTTAAGCGAAATCAAAGTTGACGGAGTGAAAGTTGGATGGCCTTATGGATGGCCGAACTTTCTTCAAAACATGATTCATGCACCATCAAGTCGCTCTTTATTTCCGCTCGCACCAAATTTAGGATACACGTTTTTTGGAGCTGGAATTGGTGTTCTTTTACATTCTAAATGGATCAACAAAACCAAATGGAATATCCCTATATTCCTATTTGGTCTGGGGTTAACACTTACTTTTTACTCAACAGAAATTCTTCATTTCATTAATTTTTGTGTTAAAAGTATCTATGGAGATGTCAACTATTTAGTTCGTGCCAACTGGTTATTTGAAACGCTGGGATGGGTTTTAATCGTACTTGGGATATTAGCAACTTTTGAAAAGTTAGTTAAAATCAAAGAAAATCTGTTTATCAAAGTTGGTCAAAATACCTTGTCAATTTTTATTATCCATATGATGTTACTTTATGGAGCGGTAATTAGAGTTGGTATTGGAACTTTCTTTAATAAATCACACAATCCTTTGAATCCGTATGAAGCTGGAATTGGAGCAGCACTTTTCATTACGTTGTTTGTTGTAATGATTTATTACATAGACCCACTTACCAAATTCTTCAATAAAGTCTTAGACATAATTATTCCGGTTAGGAAAAAATTCAATAACAAAGAAATATAGTTAGCTTATTGCTTTGGAGGAGAAGTTGTTTTGGGCGGAACTTTTACTTTTTTAAGCGTTTCCTCTTTAAATAAAACCCTTACGCCACATTGGTCATAAACAGTTAGTTTAATAAGATACGTGCCTTCTTTCGTATAAACATGACTCAATGAATGATAATTAGAGAATTTCCCATCACCAAAATCCCATCTTACAGAATCGGCATCACGGAAATACTCTTTGCAACGAACTTTTAAATTTCCATTTTTCAATTTTTCACCTGACACAAACATTGAATTCATTTTCAACTTATACTTGTCAATATTCGTCAATATATAATTATAAGCAGAAGCATGAATAGCTTTTATTTTAACTGGATCCAATCCATCTGCAAAACTATCGTCCGCTGACTTTTTAAAAATTGCCGTGTAAAAAGAACACGCAACTAGATAAGATCCATATTGACTTGGATGAGCTAAATCTTCAGCATATAAATTAATCCCTTTGTGTTTATTTGTCACGTCCTGCCATACTTTACCAACTGGCACTATTGGTATATTATATAACTCAGACAAGTACTTATACCCTCGTTCAATGAAATCGGTCATAGCATCATACGTCATGACATGCGTGCTATCATTTAACCCATTTTTATAGCCCCAAGTTTCATATAATAAGATATTTGTGCAGGGATTACTTAAATAAATTGAATCGACAATCTCGTTAAAATAAGGCATACAAGCTGTATCAATGTAGTTGTAATCATCAATTAACTCTCTACTAAAACCTTGGATAATCACGTAATCCCATTTTCGTGATTTGATTTTATCAAACATTTCA
>JBILYS010000187.1:0-4454 GCA_044377625.1 Crocinitomicaceae bacterium | reverse complement strand
GCTAATAGCCAACAGTCATTTGTTGTCTATAAAAGATTTAGATTTATCTGAACAACTTCCCGAACTTATTGAGGCAGGAATTACCTCTTTCAAAATTGAAGGTCGCTTGAAGGATTTGGTTTATGTGAAGAATAACGTTTCTTTTTTACGTCAAAAGTTAGATACTTTTTTAGACACATCTGACGCTTACCAAAAAGCATCATCAGGTAGAATCACTATAAATTTCGACCCGAAAATGGATCGAAGTTTCAACCGTGGTTACACCGATTATTTTGTGAATCAACGAAAAGAAAAAATTGGTTCTTGGGAAAGTCCAAAATCCAAAGGTCAGTACATTGGAAAAGTGACAAAATTCACTGATAAAGGTTATTTCATTGAAAATGCTGATCAATTAAACAATGGAGATGGACTTTTCTTTATCAATGAAAACAATGAAGCGGATGGATTACAAATCAATGTGGTTCTCAATGATTTAGTGATTCCGAATAATTATAAATCAATCCCAGAAGGAACTGAAATCTATCGAAATTCTGATGCTGCATTCAACAAATTAGTTGAACGTGAAGACAGTACTATTCGAAAGATTGGTATCAAAATGACGTTATCTGAAACGCCAACAGGATTTACTTTAACTGTAATTGACGAAGATGGACATCAATCTATAAGTTCATTTGAGCAAGAAAAAGAAGCATCAACAAAAGGTGAAGTTGTACTTGCTGATATCAAGAAAAATCTTTCTAAAACAGGAAACACACCATTTGTAGTGGACGAGGTTACTGTTGAATTTTCAGATAATTGGTTTTTACCAAGTTCAAAAGTAAATGAGCTAAGACGTGAAGTTTTAGAAAATTTAATTGATATTCGAATTAAAGAATACCACCGGGAAGAAAAGGCAATAGTTAAAACAGACCATCCTTTTCCAGTGAAAGAATTAGATTTCACATTTAATGTTTCTAATAGATTAGCACGCGCTTTCTACAAAAGACACGGTGTAACTGAAATTGAAAAAGCGTTCGAATTGCAATGGGATCCGGGGAAATCAAGAGTAATGACGACAAAGTATTGTGTGAAATATGAATTAGGGAAATGTCCTAAATTTCAACGTGATACAATGGGCGCAAAATTGATTGAACCATTGACACTGCAACATGGCGAAAATGAATACAAATTGAAATTCAATTGCAAACCATGTGAAATGGAAATTTGGGAAAAAGATGCGGAACTTAATTTTGATGAGGATAATTGACAATTAGTTATAAAAAATAATTCTAGCCTTTTTACGAAAAACAAAAAAAGATTATGAGACCCTACTTTTTAACAGGTTTATTTTTATCCTTAGTAGGTTCAATAACACTAAGTTCAGAATGGATTATTACTGATTTCCTTTCAGGAGACTATCAAAATGACATGCCATTTACTGGATGGGATTTTTATTTATTTGTAATTTTTATTTCCTTTTTTTTAGGCTTAATTTTTTCATATCCAGCAATGCTTTTTTTGTGGTTAATGGAAGCACGAAAAGGGAACAAATTCTTTCTATATTATCATCTAATTATATTCCTGTTTTTTAGTTTAATCAGCATTTATTACGAAATAGATTGGAATCAGTATATAAGAGGATTTGCCTATTATTACCTCCCAGGAATTTTAGGTTATTATATCTTCGTTCAACGAAAAAGAATCAAAATTAATTGAACCATTGACATTGCAGCATGGCGAAAATGAATACAAATTGAAATTCAATTGCAAACCGTGTGAAATGGAAATTTGGGAAAAAGATGCGGAACTCGATTTTAATGAGGATAACTGACAATTGGTGATTCGGGATTCAATTAAAACACATAGGCAGATAGGGCACATAGCTTTCATTAGATTCAGGATTTGTAATTTGTAATTCATAACTCGCAATTCGAAACTAGCAACTTGTAATTCGTAACTATTAATTTGTAATTTTAGACTATGAAATATTTCCTTCCAATCCTATTACTTGCTTTCACATTTTCTTCATGTGCAAAGAAAAACGCTGAAGAGCAAGCAAAAAAAGACGATGATATTATCAAGCAATATATCGCAGATCATAATTTAACAGCAGTTGCTACAGGTACAGGTTTGTATTATGTAATCGAAAACCAAGGAACAGGTGGAACGTGCAATAGTTATTCAACAGTAAAAGTATCTTACAAAGGCTATTTTACCGATGGAGCAATTTTTGACCAAAGTGATGCGGCAGGAATAAGTTTTGGCTTACAACAAGTTATTAAAGGTTGGACAGAAGGAATTCCTTATTTCAAGGAAGGTGGAAATGGGATTCTTTTAGTTCCTTCTGCGCTTGGTTACGGCTCAGGAAGCAACAACGGAATACCAGGAAATTCAGTTTTGATTTTTGACGTTAAATTGTTGCAGATACTCTAACTACTTCAAACATTTAAAATAATCAAACGGTTCTAAACATTCATTGCACTGATAATGTGCTTTGCATGCTGTGCTCCCAAATTGACTAATCATTTTCGTGTTTCGAGATTCGCATTGAGGACAAGGTACAACCGTAGGTTCTGAAAACAAAACACTTTTATCAACTTCATGTTCTGGCGGAGCAATTCCGTATTCTCGTAATTTATTTTTACCAGATTCTGTGAGCCAATCTGTGGTCCAAGCAGGAGATAAAACCAAAGAAACGCTTACGTTTTCTATGCCTTTTTCAGTTAATTTCTCAATGATTTGCTCTTCGATCATTTTCATTGCTGGACAACCACTGTAGGTTGGTGTGATTGTTACATGGCAATTCTTGTCTGTTATTTCAACAGCTCTTACAACACCAAGATCAACAACCGTAAGAACAGGAATTTCTGGATCAGAAACCTCTTCTAAATAAGCCCATATTTCTTTTTCAGTTACCATTCCATGTTCGGATAAGCACGTTGCATATATTGTAATTCAGCAAGGATGAATCCCATATTTTCTGAGTGCATCCCTTTCCTTCCGCCTTCTTGTTTCCAATTATTTGTTGGAATTTGTAAAGTCGCTTCTTCAAAAACACTTTTAACTGTTGCTTCCCATTCAACTCGAATTTCAGCGATATCAGTAATAATTCCTTGACTTAATAACTCAGCGTCAACCTCATCTGTGCAAAACAATTCTGATGAATAACGCCATAAGGTATTGAGCGATTCTTGAATTCGTTGGTGCGATTCTTCTGTTCCATCACCTAGACGAATCACCCATTCAGATGAATGTTTCAAGTGATATTTCGTTTCTTTCAACGATTTTTCTGCAATTGCACTCAATTGTTTGTCTGAGCTATTTTGCAACTTTTCAAACAACGGCTTTCTATATGCATCAAACAAAAATTGACGCATGATAGTTGTTCCAAAATCACCATTTGGTTGCTCAACAAGCAAGGTGTTTTTGTACTCGCGGTCATAGCGTAAAAAAGCAAGTTTGTCGCCATCACGACCATTCCCTTCAACTTCTCCGGCATAATTTAATAAACTCGTCGCCTGACCTACCAAATCCAAAGCAATGTTTGTCATCGCAATATCTTCTTCCAATATTGGTCCGTGTCCACACCATTCCGACATGCGATGACCCAAAATCAAACTGTCATCTCCAAGTCGTATTAAATATTCAAAAAGTGCACTCATATCAATATAAAAAGTCGTTAATTTCTAGAATTACATGTGCGAAATTCCGTCTGGAACATCGTAAAACGTTGGGTGACGGTATACCTTAGAATCTGAAGGTTCAAATAACGAATCTGATTCCGAAGGATCTGAAGCATAAATATCTTTTGATTCGACCACCCAAATACTGATTCCTTCTGAACGTCTTGTATACACATCACGTGCATTTTCAACCGCCATATCAGCATCAGCTGCTCTTAAACTTCCAACATGTTTGTGATTTAATCCTGCTTTGCTTCGAATAAATATTTCCCACAAAGGCCATTCTTTTTTTGACATAGTATTTTTTTTATTCTAAAATATTAAGCACTTTTTCTTACAGCTCTTTTAGCAGCATAAGCATTTGCAGCTTCTACCACCCACAATCCATCTTCTTTGGCCTTGCGACGTGTATCAACTCGATCCTTATTACAAGGACCATTTCCTTTAACAACTTCCCAGAATTCGTCCCAATTTATTGGGCCAGATTCATAATGACCAGTTGCTCCATTGAACTTCAAATCTTTATCCGGAATAGTTAAACCAATTAATTCAGCTTGCGGAACAGTAGCATCGACAAACATCTGACGCAATTCATCATTTGTATGGCGTTTAATTTTCCATTTAACAGATTGAGCTGTGTGTTTTGATTCAGCATCATTTGGCCCGAACATCATTAAAGACGGCCACCAAAAACGGTTCAAAGCATCTTGTGCCATTTCCTTTTGAACAGGAGTTCCTTTTGCCAATTGCACCATGATTTCAAAACCTTGTCGTTGGTGAAAAGATTCTTCC
>JBILYS010000186.1:0-4456 GCA_044377625.1 Crocinitomicaceae bacterium | reverse complement strand
GACTATTTTTTTGTCTCAATTGTTCGCGAAAACGTCCATATATTTCCAATTGCTTATTCGGTTTATAAGCTGGTTGAATCATGAATTCATGCCCTGTTGAAGGGGAATCAACTTGGTATTTCATCCAAGGAAATTTGAATAAATCAACATAACTATTAACGGTCCAAGCAGAAGATAATTTCAATTTTAAACCTGCATAAATTCCACTTTCATTTTGTGTATTACTTCCTTCAGAAAATCCCGTATTATACAATGTTTGATATCCTCGTTGATAATTTCGGTATAAAATACTAAATGATGCTCTGGAATCTAATGAAAATAAAACACCGTGTAAATTTGCCCACGATCCGTTGTAGGAAGAACGAGATGTTTCACCGAAGAAATTAAAGTTTTTTATCACCCAGCTATAATCTGCACTCAAGGAAAACATGTTTTTGCCTCTAAAATCAAATTGATTATATGGCTGAATTGACTTGCTATAATCTTTATCATATCCTTGAAAAATTCCAGCGACACCAAATTGGAAGTTTCTATTTCTATAGCGTAAATTAGATCCAAGGATTTTTTCAGTCAAGGCATTTTTCTTTGCAATTTCAGAATTCGTTCGATGTAATCCAGTTAAATTAATACTGGTTACAAATTCCAAATCATCAAAAAGTGAATCAGATAGCAATGAAGCATCTACCTTTTTTACAGAAGCAAAAGACGTTAATGAAAATGATTTATATCCAATGTCAATTGCTGCACCGCGCATAAAACGTGTTTCATCAACTGATGTATATGGCTTTAATGGATTAGCAGTTTTTTTCACATTCGTTACATCCGCCGTTTTGCCAAAAGCATATCCCGACCATAAATTCAATCCTTGTCCAATTTGAATTTGATAATCACCAAGTGCAACTGCTCTGATGTATTTCCCTCCTTTAAAAAAGGCATGAACCGAATAAAAATCGAATCCATTTTTTTGAGCACCTTTAAAAAATTGCTCACCGGCATCCTTGTCACCCGTTATTCCTACACTAATATTTGTTCGATAACTATAGCGTAAACGGGTGTAATAATGGTCTGAATTTCCGTAATAAAAGGAGTTACTTGTTTGTTGAATTGAATCTGGAACATTCGAATAACCATTTTTTGCTTCTGGTGTTGACTGATAGCGTAAAAAAGCCTCATAATTCCCTTGATTCAATGCTTCCTTCCATGAAACATGAAGGTTATCCAATTTATCATCGACTCGGATAAAAGGTAAAACCAATTGAATTGTTTGTAAATCCCAATATTCAAGACTTTGAAGTTCATAAACAGATATTAATTTACCGAACAACTTTATATGAAGTAATAGATCATTGATTTGGACTGACGACAATAAATTTAATTCTTCTAATTCCTCCGCTGTTGCTCCATTTAAGTTTAAAGGATGATCAAAGTAATAATTGAGTTGTTCAACTACGTTGGTTAAATCGATTTCTTCAGTTTCGAATTGCTCTGCTATGAATTCGATACGTTGCTGTATTACTTCACTCTTCTCTTGAGAAAACAAGTGAAAACTTATAAAAAAGCAACTTATTATTAAGATATGTCGAAAATGAATCAAATCTTATTTCCCTTGATATGTCAATGAAAAATGCGGTGACCAACCCAATTGCTGGTGATAAGCGCTGCCTAGATCCAATTGAAAAGCTTTAAATTTATACCCAAAGCCAAAAGTTACTTCAACTGGTTGTGTTGCGAATCCAGCTCTAAAAAAGAAATTTTCCACGACTTGATAATCCAATCCTGCTTTAAAACGCATTTTGTAATCCACATTTTTATCAATTTCTGCAGCTACAACAACTTTTTTGGAGAACGAATAACTTGTACCTAAGCGCATGAGCGTTGTAAATCGATCGTCTTCATAAGCGGAAAGTTTTGCTCTTCCTAGATTAAAAACACTTACTCCAATTTTCCAATTTTCTGTCAGTTTTGCTAATATTCCAAATTCTGCTGTTACCGTATTTTTAGATCCATAATTTTCCGACAATCTAATTCCTTGGTAATTTAGTTGTACACCAGCCGAAAATTTCTCACTCAATTTCAAACTATAACCAACACCGATTCGATAGGTTCTGTATAAATTATATCCGTATGATTGGGCTCCAAAAGATAAAACACCAGTTTTTAATGGTTGAACATAAACTAAGCCTTGTGATTGCAATTCCTTTAACAAGAACCTGTTTTCATAACAAGCGCCAATTGATACTTTTTCTACTTCAGCTAGCGCTCCTGGATTATGGTGATACGACCAAGGATCAGATAAAGCTACTGTTGCGTTGGCCATAGAATTTGACCTTCCCCCCATTGGAAGCCATCCTTGAGAAAAGCTTATTAATGGAAATGTAAATAGTAGTCCGACAATAATTTTTATCATGAGTTAAAAATAATCAATTGAAGTTATTATTTCAATAATCTTTTCAAATTAGGTAAAAGTTTGGTGTTGAAGTAGTTTTCTTGATCAATAAAAAACCACGATTTCCCATTGTCACTTGAGATTGCGACTAATTTATGTTTCGCCTCCAATTCTTCATTCGTTGCTTTATGGTAAGCATCTAAGTCATATTCCACGTGAATTTCATTGTTTTCTTTGATTGTTTGGCGCAGCGTTGGATTCTCTAAATATAAACTATCCAAATTGCAATCAAATGCCCGTTGAAAAGCACTATCTCCTTGCGACTTATAAGCAATTACCATATCTGGGTAGGAAAAAGCAACGTAATTGACGAGTCGGCATTCATTTCTTGAGAACAGATATGCAGACAAAGATTCGTTTAATTTTTTCTCTTGATCACCAGATAAAGTGCAGGAAACAAGAACTAAAAGTAAGATGAGTAAAGAATAATATTTTTTCATGCTGAAGGATTTAGGATTTGTGATTTGTGATTCAATTTGAAACACATAGCGATGCACTGAGTTTATCGAAGTGGAACATAGAACACAGGTTTTACCACATTACATTCATAATTCATAATTCATAATTACCTCCCCATTCGGTCGGTGCAGCCTGCGGCAGTCATAATTCATAATTCAGTATGTATTCCGTTTCACTCGATAAAACAAATGGTTCTTGTAATTCTAACATATCTTTAATTCGAAGCATTTCTGGGTATTGTTCAGCAATGATTTTATGCTTTATAAATTTACTTCCCATTTGCTGAATTTCTTCGAAATTGCGATCATCGAGAATCTTATAGAAAGTCTTGCCATTAGAAAGCTTTCGGTATTGAGGAAAGTCCGTATTTTTATCCATCGTCTAACGAAAATAAGGATGTTTATCAAATTAAATAGTAGAAATCACTTTAATTTTAGGCGTAAAAACAATTTGACATGACCAAGAAGGAAAAAGCACAGTATATTATTGATGAATTGGAAAAATTGTATCCAGAAACGCCAGTTCCTTTGGATCATACTGATTCATATACCTTGCTGATTTCGGTATTGTTATCTGCTCAATGTACAGACATTCGTGTGAATCAGATTACCCCTATTTTATTTGCTCGTGCGAACAATCCGTATGACATGGTGAAATTATCTGTCGATGAAATTAGATTGATTATTCGACCTTGCGGACTTTCTCCTCGTAAATCTCAGGCTATATTTGATCTTTCTCAGATTCTAATCGATCGTTATGAAGGAATTGTTCCGGACAACATGGAACTATTAGAAGAATTCCCAGGTGTTGGACACAAAACAGCCTCGGTTGTTATGTCTCAATCATTTGGTGTTCCAGCGTTTCCAGTTGACACACAC
The DNA here is from genome assembly GCA_044377625.1 of Crocinitomicaceae bacterium. Lineage (GTDB taxonomy): Bacteria > Bacteroidota > Bacteroidia > Flavobacteriales_D > Crocinitomicaceae > M0103. The sequence goes on along the minus strand of JBILYS010000186.1, from coordinate 673 downwards.
ATTCATCGGTTACTCACTCGTTGGGGAATTACCTCTGGGAAAAATGTTGTCGTCACTGAAAATGATGCGAAAAAAGCGTTTCCAAGGGAATTATGGAATAAACTGCACCTTCAAATTATCTTTTATGGCCGGGAATATTCGCCCGCTAGAAGTCCAAGATTAGAAAAAGATTATATTACTAGAACAATTGGAACCAAAACTGCTTTAGCAGAATTGAAGTAAAAACAACTAATTATTTTCTTGCTATTTCCATCCATTCCCTTGAACGTAAAAAACTTACGTTCTCACCTATTTTATTTGCATTAAATGTTGATTACTTTTTAATCTTTTGTTGATTACTTTTTAATCTTCAAGCAATTTTAAACTGTATTTTTATGAAATAATTGAAAACAATTAAAGCAGTATTATCACTGTTTGAGCTTTTACATAGTTACGATATGCAGTCCAATAACATTTAACAAACACGTTGAATAATGGCTGATTTACGCTCAATTGTACACATGGATCTCGATACATTTTTTGTGTCGTGTGAACGCTTATTAGATAGTCGATTGAATGGAAAACCGATACTTATTGGTGGAACCAGTGATCGTGGTGTAGTTGCTTCTTGCAGTTACGAAGCCAGAAAGTTTGGTATTCACTCTGCTATGCCCATGAAAATGGCGAAAGAACG
>JBILYS010000185.1:0-4472 GCA_044377625.1 Crocinitomicaceae bacterium | reverse complement strand
ATCTATTAAATTTAGATCAATTGCTTTTCCTTTTGATATGGCCTGATTAATCTTTTTACCAATAATGATGGAATAATTCTCCATTCCTAGTCCGGTACAAGGTCTCTTGCCAACAAGCATGTCCTCTGTAAGGATTGTCCCTGCCGTTAGATCTTGATTTGTGTAAATTCCTTTTCCAACAACCTTTAATGTCTCTTTTTCAATTGGTTGAATTCTCTTTATTCCATCCCCCAAAGCATTTGAAACATTCCGGATGGATTTAACCAAATTCATTAGTTCAGTTGGATCCAATGAAGCTTTATGATCTGGACCATCCATGGTTTTATCAAGCGTGAAATGTTTCTCTATAATTTTTGCTCCCATTGCTACTGCTGCAATTGAAATTTCAATTCCTTGAGTATGATCAGAGTAACCAACTTTTGTTTTGAACACTTCTTTTAACGTGTTCATTGCATTCAGATTTACAGACTCGAATGGTGCTGGATATTCAGAAGTGCAATGCAATAATGCTATGGTTGGAGCACCATTTTCAAGTAGCGTGTTATAGGCAAGCTCAACATCAGCTATGTTTGACATACCAGTTGATAAAATAACGGGTAATTTTTTTTGACCAATTTGTTTGAGGTAAAGTAGATTTCTAATTTCTCCTGAACCAACTTTTATTAATTTAATCTGAAGTTCATCAACTAAGAAATCAAGACTCTTTTTCTCGTCTGGTGTCGAAAGAAAATCTATTCCTTGCTCCTCTGAATATTTTTTCAACTCACGGAAATCATCGAAGGATAACTCAAGCTTTTTGAGCATGTCAAATTGATTTCCCTCGCCATCATTTTTTATCTGATATTCAGCCTTAGGAGCATCTTTGGTGATTAGTTCTTCTGTTATCCAAGTTTGAAATTTCACACAATCAACTCCTGCTTCTTTACCAGCATCAATTAGCTTTTTAGCCAAGCTAATGTCTCCGTTATGGTTAACACCAGCCTCTGCAATAATATAAACTCTCTCTGAAAACATATCTCTTTATTGTCTATAACTACTTGGAATGTTCACAACCCTTTCTTCTAACCAATATGAATTGATTAAATCATCTGTCTGAGCATGCTTAAATGCTGGCAAACGATTCATTAAGGTCCAAATCGGACGCGTCATAATTTCATGCTCATTGGTATATGATATAAATGAATCGCGTTCTTCCTTATTCTTTAATACAATTGCGTTTAACCAATAGTTTGCTTTTGTATTTGTAATTTCATTTACAAAATCAACACCTATTTCTTTAAAGAACGTACTGTATTTTTCTGCAGTTATTCTTTTGTTTTCCAAGAACAGATCCAATTGTTCTAATTGTGCACATGCAACAGCCGCGTTTAAATTGGGCATTCGGTAATTAAAACCAATTTCGTCGTGAAAAAATTCGAAAGGATGAGGTGATTTAGCTGTTGTCGTTAAATGTTTAGCTCTTTTGGCTAAAGTTTCATCATTAGTGATTATCGCACCACCACCACCGCAAGTAATGGTCTTGTTTCCATTAAAACTAAATGCAGCCAATTGACCAAAATTTCCAGTATGGATATTGTTTACATAACTTCCCAATGACTCTGCGGTATCCTCAACAACAATAATATTATGTTGTTTGCATATTTGAACAATTTCCTCAATTCGCAATGGAATTCCAAAAGTATGCATTGGAACACATGCTTTTATTCTTTTTCCAGTTGATTTATTGCAACAAAAACCGTCAGCATTCATGAAAGTTTCCTTTTCAAGGAATTTCTCTAATTTTTCTGGAGAAAGTCCCATCGTATCACGATCAACATCTATGAAAATAGGAGAAGCTCCAATGTATGAAATAGCATTTGCCGTAGCAACAAAGGTTAAGGCTTGCGTTAAAACTTCGTCAGATGCTTCAACTCCGGCTAAGATTAGAGAAATATGTAAGGCTGAAGTTCCGTTAACTGTCGCAACAGCATATTTAGCACCAGTGAATTCAGCTAGTTTTTGTTCAAACAAATTCACATATTGACCTACAGAAGAAACGAAAGTGGAATCAATGCAATCATTTAAATATTTTTTCTCATTCCCACCAAAATAAGGTGCATGCAAGGGAATAAATCCTTCGCCATACAATTCTCTAATTTTAGAAACAATATTTGGAAAGTTATCTTGCATTATATATTGTAAATATCGGCTTTATAATTTTTCAAATTTTCCGGATTTCTAAACCATTCAATTGTCTTTTCTAATCCTTGAGATAGATTATGAGTTGGATTCCAATTTGTATGTGAAATCAATTTGCTATTATCACCAAAAAGTCTAAATACTTCTGATTTTTCAGGACGCATACGTTCAGATTCTTGAATTATTTTTGCATTTGGATTGATTTGTTGAATAAGTTCATTTGCCAAATCACCAATTGAAATTTCATTTTTTGTTGCAATATTAACATCATGACCTATCAAGCTATCACATAAAGAAATCTCAACAAATCCTTGTGCTGTATCTTTTACATAGACTAAATCGCGAGTTGGTGTTAAATCACCCAAATGAATTTCATCCATATTATTTAATAACTGCGAAATTATTGTAGGGATTATTGCTCTTGCTGATTGACGAGGGCCATAAGTATTAAATGGACGCACAATTGTTAATGGTAAATCAAAACTTTTATAAAAAGATTCTGCAATACTATCTGCACCTATTTTTGTTGCAGAATAAGGCGATTGACCTTGACGTGGATGATTTTCATCAATTGGAACGTATTGTGCAGTTCCATAAACTTCACTTGTAGAAGTGACAATAACTCTTTCACAGCCAATATCTCTAGCAGCTTGAATAATATTTAAAGTCCCTTTTACATTCGTGTCTACATATGCATCAGGAGAATGATAGGAATATGGGATAGCAATTAACGCTGCAAGATGATAAACAATATCAATGTCTTTCATCGCTTCTCGAACTCCATTAGGGTCACGAACATCTCCAGTGAAAATCTCTAATTTTTGTTGTAAATCTTTAGGGAAAGAATCGATCCATCCCCAACTATTGAAGGAGTTATAGTAGCAAAATGCTCTAACAATCGCTCCTTCATTTATTAAACTTTCAACTAAATGAGAACCGATAAACCCATCCGCCCCAGTAACCAATACTTTTTTACCTTTTAATCGCATTTTATTCATTTTCATTTCAAAGATACAAACAAAATAATAATCCACAGAAAAGTTTAATTTTGCCTCTTAATCTTACTTTTTGACTTTTATCAAAAGAAGGTTTTGTAAATGAATTAAATAAATGAAAATACTCTTCCTTACTCAATATTATCCGCCAGAAATTGGAGCGCCACAAAACAGGTTGCATGAATTAGCTGTGCGATTAAAAGCAAATGATATTGAAGTAGAAGTTTTAACAGCAATGCCGAATTACCCGAAGATGGAGATCTTTGAGGAATATAAAAGCGGAAAAATAAGAGAAGAAATAATTGATGGAATCAAAGTTTATCGTTCAAGAATCTATGTTTCTAAATCTAAAGGAATTATTTCTCGGTTATTAAATTATTTCAGTTTCGTTTGGACATCTTATTGGAGAGGAAAAAAATTGGGGAAATATGATTATTTATTAGTCGAATCACCACCATTATTTCTTGGATATTCTGCAATGTCCCTTTCGAGAAGATTGAATGCCAAGCTAATTTTCAATGTGTCAGATCTTTGGCCTGAAAGTGCTGAAAAGCTGAATATTGTAAACAACAAAACCCTTTTAAAATTTGCCTATAATTTGGAAGCGAAATGTTACAATCGAGCGACGTTTATTACAGGTCAAACTCAAGGTATTGTTGATAATATTAAACAACGTTTTCCTTCCAAAAAAGTATATTGGTTGCCAAATGGTGTAGATGTTGATTTTTATAATCCTGCAAGCTATTTAAAAAATGGATTCCGGGAAAAATACAATTTCAAACAAGATGATGTTTTGTTTTTTTATGGAGGCATATTAGGACATGCTCAAGGTTTGAAAACTGTATTAAGAGCTGCGAATCTTGTGAAAGAGAATAAATCAATTCAAATAATTTTACAAGGTTCTGGCCCTGAAAAGGATGATTTGGTAAATCTGAAAGCTGAATTAAAAATAGATAATATTCATTTTTTACCACCAGTTCCAAAAGCTGAAATGCCTAACATTCTTAAAGAAGTAGATGTTGCATTGGTGCCATTAAGAAAATTAGATTTATTTCAGGGAGCTATTCCTTCTAAAATATTTGAAGCTTTGGCAATGGAAAAACCGCTACTTCTGGGTGTAGAAGGTGAAGCAAAGAAACACTTTATTGACAATGCAAATGCAGGTTTGTTTTTTGAACCAGAAAATGAAATTAATTTAGCAGATAAAATGATTGAATTTGGCAATGACAAAGCCTTAATTATTGAAATGGGTTCAAATGGAAGAAAGTACGTTGCTGATCATTTTAACCGCAATAAAAT
>JBILYS010000184.1:0-4480 GCA_044377625.1 Crocinitomicaceae bacterium | reverse complement strand
ATGTTTTTGCAGTGCTAAGTCACCCATGTTCGCTAGCTATGCGATAAATGAGTTTCGTATAATTTTCAAAAAAACAATAGCTGGTACCTTTTCAGGCGAGAACTAAAGTAGATGTGTTCTAAAAACGAGTCGAATCTAAGAATAATCTTTTTAGTATGGGATGATTTGTTAAAAGGAAGTGCATTTTTGTTGAAAAAACGGGAGTTATCAACTATTTGAAGAGGTAAACTTGAATCGGATTTTTGTCAATCCTAAAAAATACCACGTATTTCAATCTTTTCTAATTGTTCGAATCGATTGAGGCTTCTCAAAACGTGTTTTTTCTTTTCGTTAATTGGAACATCAAGGTTTATAGTATAAAAGGCCTCAGAATCTTTGATGAATTCCCATTTTCGTATGTTCAGTTTTGTTTTTTTAGGTTCGTGAAGAAAAAATGTGATTTCCAAGGTTCGTAACGGCATTTTTAAGTTTTGTAAGAGCTCAATTTTGCTGAGATCAATCGATTTATCCGTTTCATTTCTGATATAAATTTTCAGTGATAAAATATTATCCTGACTTAGAAATTGCTTCGTTGACCGCACAGCATCGTATGCCCATTCTCCGTTTGAGTCAAGACAATACACGAAAGAATCTATAATATAAAGCGTATCGTTCTCGAAAACAACTGGAAAGGGTGAACATTTTTCTTTTGTTTCTGGATGAATAAAAAATTCGGGCTCGGCAAAGTGTGGTGTGGCTCCTGCCAAAACAGATTGTAATTTAACTTTCCCCAATGAGTCATATGATTGAAAAATATCTATCACCACTTCAAAAAGTGCCTTGGCATTAACAGGACATTCTATAATGGGAGCTTGCGCATTCCCTACACCTGCTACCAAGACAAACCAAATTAATACTATTTTTCTGCGCATATTTTTAATTTCGAAGTTTAAGTTGTTAAATTAAAATCAACGTGTTTTTCTTCTTTTCTTGTCAACGAACTTTTCAATTTGATTTAACTTTTCAAAATCCCATTTTTTGATTTTTCGCTTTGACCGAAATAAAGTCTTAGGTATTGGTCGTGGGGCTTCGCACTGTCTACAAGGCATGAAGTCTTGTCTTTTGATTATTTCCAACGTCCTAGACTCATTTCTTACTGATTCTACGATTTCGTAATACAGCAAGGGTCTACAATTAATGCGGTTTTGAGGGTTACAATAATAACATCTTCGAAGAACAAATAAGTTTGATTGCATGATCCGACTTGAAGTTTCGACGCTATTTGAAACGATGAATACACGATGGTCTTTACTTGTATCAGAACCGTAAAAAATGGTGTCAATTTTCACCTGAAAGAGTGAGAGGTCTTTGTAGTTAGATTTGTATTTTAGCTTGGTTGGAGTGCCCTGAACAATTAAACTCTCGAAACAATTACACTGATAAGTTTGCCTGTTTAATAACGTGTCGTAACGCAATTGCGCCGAAACGATATTTGGGATAAGAAAGAATAGGAACAAATATATTTTCATTGGGGATTCTTATATTGTCTCTTACGGTTTTTGAATCCGTGTGAATGAAGCCTCCAAGAAATCTTCTGTTGAAAGACAGGGGATTTTTTTTGATTACTTCATGTAATAACCTTAATTATGAAACTTTGAAATTAGATCAAACTGTTTATTCTTTTATCAATCGAATTACAGCTTTTTTATCACCAGCTTGAATCGAAATGAGATAAACTCCTGCAGGTTCATCTATTGAAAGATTTAGAATTTGTGATTGAGAAAAGGATTTTGAATAAACCAAGCTCCCAATAACATCAACGATTGTAAGCTCTGTTGTTTCGAAAACTGACCCAAGATCTATAAAAAAGTTCCCACTTGTTGGGTTAGGGTTTATATGAAACGCTGTTCCAAAGCTATTTTCAATGATCCCTACCGTTGTTATATTGACACAATTAGAGGTGTCTATACATCCATTTTCTGTCAGTTCAACAGAATAATTTCCATTAGCTATAGCAGTGAAAGATTGTCCTGTTTCTGCGGGTATAATCGCATTGTTATTATTACAATCCAACCATCTATAGTTTGCTGAAGTGTTATTTGCCGTGATGGTTATTCCGTTTGTAGATGTGCTAATGTCTGAAACAGAATTAATTGTCAGATTTAAGGTAATCACAGAATCACAACCCGCTGCATTTGGAATCGTATGCGTTGTTATATTGTTTGAAACTGTATAGGTATTTCCATCAATCCATGTATAAGAATCACAAGCAGTATGATTATCTGTTGATGAACTAGCATTGTTGATTGTAAGATTTAAAGTAATTACAGAATCACATCCAAATGCATTTAGAATAGTATGCATTGCAGTGTTATTTGACGATATGTATGTATTCCCGTCAATCCAAGTATAAGAATCACAGGCAGTTTGAACATCTGTTGATGAACTAGCATTGTTGATTGTAAGGTTTAAAGTAATCACAGAATCACATCCTAATGCGTTTGGAATAGTAAGTGTTGCTGTATTATTTGAAGCTGTGTATGTATTTCCGTCAATCCAAGTATAAGAATCACAGGCAGTTTGAACATCTGTAAATGCAGATGAATTGATAGTAAGATTTAATGTAAACACAGAATCACATCCAGATGCATTTGGAACAGTATGCGTTGCCGTATTGTTAGAAGCAGTGTAAGTATTCCCATCAATCCAAGTATAGCTATCACAAGCAGTTTGAACATCTGTTAAAGTAAATGAATTGACGGTAAGATTTAAGGTAATCACAGAATCACATCCATTTGAATTTGTATAGGTATGCGTTGCAGTATTGTTAGAGGCTATATAGGTAATCCCATCAATCCAAGTGTAGGAATTACAAGCGGTAATAGTGTGAATAGATGAATTAAGCGGACACGGTAAAGAAAAAACGGCAAAATTTGTTCTTACATGATCTCCAATAGTTGCGAACTGTCCTCCTACAAATAATTTAGCTCCCGATATTGCTAAAGACCAAACTTGATTATTAGCTCTAGGATTCCAATTTGAGGTATTCGCAGTAGTCGTATCCATAGATGCTAAGTTAATTCTTGTTTGAGTTCCAACAGCACTAAACCACCCTCCTGCGTATATTGTAGAGTCTCTTAAGGCTAAAGACCTAACCATATTATTACAATTGGGATTCCAAGTTGTTGCAAGCCCTGTGGTCATATCCAGGGCTGCAATGCCAATTCTTGATTGACCTCCAATATTTGTAAAAAGTCCTCCCACATATAAGGTAGACCCTGATAGGACTATTGAATTTACAAATGAGTTTGAGTTTGGATTCCAACTGTTTGCATTTCCTGTAGTAACGTTTAATGCAGCTATGCGATTTCTTGCTTGTCCGCCAATACCTGTAAACCAACCACCTGCATATATCGTAGACCCAGAAACGGCTAAAGTCGATACATGCTCACTAGAATTGGGGTTCCAAGTTGTTGCAAGCCCTGTACTTGCATCAAGGGCTGCTATCCTATTTCTTGTTTGACCTCCAATGATTGTAAAATCTCCTCCTGCATATACGGTAGACCCCAATATAGCTATGGAGAATACACTATTATTAGAGCTGGGATTCCATGTGGTTGCATTCCCTGTAGTAGCGTCAAGAGCTGCTATTTTACTTCTTGTTTGACCTCCAATGATTGTAAAATCTCCACCTGCATAAATGGTTGTCCCTGATACTGCTATTGAGTTTACAATATTATTACAGTTTGGGTTCCAAGAAGTAGCTTGTCCCGTGGTCGTATTTAGGGCTACAATATTATTTCTTGTTTGTCCTCCAATGCTTGTAAAAATCCCTCCTGCAAATACTGTAGCGCCTGATGTAGATAACGAAAAAATAGTTGAATTAGGATTGGTATTCCAAGAAGTTGCAATTCCAGTAGTCGCATTTAGAGCTGCTATCCAATTTCTTGTTTGACCTCCAATAGATGTGAAAATTCCACCTGCATATAAGGTATCCCCGCTTAATGATAATGAAAAAACTTGACCATTAGAATTGGGATTCCATGTGGTTGCATTTCCTGTAGTTACGTCAAGGACTGCTATATTATTTCTTGGTTGACCTCCAATGATTGTAAAATCTCCTCCTGCATATACTTTAGTCCCTGACACTATTACAGAATGAACAGCACTGCCATTAGAGCCTGGATTCCAGAAGGTTGCATTTCCCGTAGTGGCATTTAAGGCTGCTATATGATTTCTCCATTGCCCCCCGATAGAAGAGAACCAGCCTCCTACATATATGGTGGTCCCTGACACTGCTATAGAATTAACTGTGCCATTAAAGTTTGGATTCCAAGTGGTTGCATTCCCTATAGTCTCGTCAAGAGCTGCTATTCTAATTCTTGATTGACCTCCAATGGTCGTAAAATCTCCTCCTGCATATATTGTAGTACCTGACACTGCTAATGAATTAACAGCACCATTAGAGTTTGGATTCCAAGTTGTTGCAAACCCTGTGCTC
>JBILYS010000183.1:0-4488 GCA_044377625.1 Crocinitomicaceae bacterium | reverse complement strand
CCTTTTTGAATGGCTTCATTCAGTGAGATTTTAATTTCATTGGTGCTTGAGGTAAAAGATACAATCAAGCCGATTCCGCTAAAAAGGAATACGAAAAAATGGAGAGACTTTTTCATGTTGGAGAGTTTGACTGTATAAGTTGTACTGATTTAATCGGTTACAAATAGTTTGTAAACATTAAATTAACAATAGGTTAATATTGAATGTTAATGAATTATTGTTATGCACGCAGTATAAATCAAATTTCAAGCACTTCAGTCAATGATTTCTACACAAAGTGAGATTTCACCCTAAACTATCCAATCTTTTGATAGGTTTGAATGAACCAACAAAAGGAATAGATGTATTTAAAAATGTCCGACATCTTAGCTAAATGTTTGACATATTGAAATACAAAATTGAACTAGTATTAATTTTTTAAACTTACTCTTATGATTGTTATTTTAAGTATTATCGCATTGGTTGCAGCTGTTTCATTTTACGATTATTTTGGATCAAGAAGCTGGCAACAAGTTACATCATCGGTTAGAAATAACGCTGTGTTCGAAAAACGAAACAAAGATTATGGCGCTTTTGTCATTCGAAGAGATTATGACAAAACATTAATGATCATTATGATTTCTTTCGTTTTTAGTACAGGATTAATTTTCGCAGGATATTTAGGTTTTAAAAATGATCCGAAACCAATTGCTTTCAAACCGCCTGTTGTGGTTGATATCGAACCGAATGATGAAGTTTTGACAAAAGATGAACCAGTAAAAGAAGTGAAAGTTGAAAAAGTTGTAGAAGCATCACGTGAGGCTTCAATGGAATTTAAAATCCCGGAAGCAACGGATGAAGAGATCAAAGAAAAACTACGAATTCAAGATGAATTAGAAAAAGCAAGAGCTGCAGTACTTGAAGCGGAGAAAAAAGGAAAAGGAACTTTTCTTCCTGTTACAGGTAATAAAAAAGATACAACGGATATTGAAAAACCTAAAGGTCCAGCAGATTGGGTTGATGTTGAAGCTGAATATCCAGGCGGTTTTCCTGCAATGATGAAATTTATTCAAGATAAATTTAAAGTTCCTGCAATTGCATATGACATCAATGCATCAGGAAAGGTTTTCTTGAAATTTGTGGTAGGAGAGGACGGAAGCATCAGTTCTATAAAGGTACAAAGAGGTATTCCTAATTGCCCAGAATGTGATAAAGAAGCAATACGAGTTTTGAAAATGATGCCGAATTGGAAGCCAGGTAAAATAAAAGGCAAAGCAGTTAGTTCATATTTCAATCTGCCTATAAATATTGATTTACAATAACTTAAGACGTTTATAATAATTAATGCGTCAAAGCAAATAAAACACTGTCGGCTTTACCGTTTAATCGGTGAAGTCGACATAATAAAAAGAATCAGTTACATGTTAATAAAAACGTAACAAGTTTATCTTTTTCATTTGAAAGTTTTTTGTTATGTTTGGCGCTTAAATCGAAATCTAAAGAATAATAAAAATTTAAAATTATGAGCAAAAATCAAAAGACAGCAGGTGGTTTTTCATCTTTAATGGCATCAATTGCAATTGTTATTTCTCTTGTTATGGGTGTGTTAATTTACAAGTTTATTTTTGGTGACCCAGGAAACTTTGTTGACAATGACCCAGCAGCAGAGCCGTTAGAAGGAAATCTATTAGGAGTTATTTACAAAGGAGGATTTATCGTTCCGATCTTAGTTGCTATCAATATTATCATTATTATCTTCTCAATTGAGCGTTTCATTACCTTAGCAAAAGCGAAAGGAAAAGGAAGTGTAGTAAATTTCGTTGCGAAAGTAAAAGGTTTATTAGAAGCGAAAGAAATTTCTACTGCAATCGAAGAATGTGATGCTCAAAGAGGTTCTTTGGCAAACGTTGTTCGTGCAGGTTTAGAAAAATATAACCACGTTGCAGCAGATACTTCAATGGATAAAGAACAAAAAGTTGAATCTTTGAAAAAAGAACTAGAGGAAGCTACTTCATTAGAATTGCCAATGCTTTCTAAAAACTTAGTTGTTTTATCAACATGTGCATCTATTGCTACCTTAATTGGTTTGATCGGAACAGTACTTGGTATGATTCGTTCGTTTGCTGCAATGAGCCACGGTTCGCCCGACACTGCTGCACTTGCAACTGGTATCTCTGAAGCCTTGATCAATACATTCTTAGGAATTGCTGGTTCTACTATCGCGATTATCATGTATAACTTCTTCTCAACTAAAATTGACTCTATGACATATAGTATCGATGAGGCTAGTTTTACAATCGTTCAAGATTTTACAGCATCAAACAAATAATTTAAGCTCAAATTAATAATTAAGCGAAATGCCTAAAATTAAAATACCTAAAAGTTCACCGTCGATAGACATGACTCCAATGGTTGACTTGGCTTTCTTGCTTGTTACTTTCTTTATGCTTTCAGCTTCTTTCCGTTCTTCTGAACCTGTTGAAGTTGATGTACCAACTAGTATAAGTGATAAAATTATACCAGAGAATGTACTTTTAGTATCTATTGACAAAGGTGGACGTGTTTTCTTTAACATGTCTGATCCTGAAGCAAGAAGAGAATTAGTAACAAACATGATGACTAAATATAAAATCAATTTGACTCAAGAGCAAGTTGATAAATTTAGTTACATGACAACTTTTGGTTGTACGATGCAAGAATTACCACAATACCTTGACATGGAAGCGGAAAAAAGAAAAAGTGTCAACACAAAGGGAATTCCATTAGATTCTCTTAACAATCAATTGAAAGATTGGATTTTCTATGGAAATATTGCTGCTTTGAATACTGGAAAGACAAATTATGAAGAAGCAAAACTAAATGGTGAAGCTCCTGAAATGAATGACTTTAAACCGAAATTTATTTTACGTGTGGATGGCAAAGCAGTCTATGTTCATGCTCAGAATGTAATTAATGTATTCAGAGATTTGGAATTGAACAACTTGAATTTTGTTACCTCAATGGAAATGGCTCCATTATAAAAAATTGAACTATGGCAGAAATGGGCGAAGGTGGCGGCGGAGGCGGTCACGACAAAGGTAAAAAAAGAGCGAAAAAAAGTTCAACGAGAGTCGATATGACACCAATGGTGGATTTGGCATTCTTATTGCTTACGTTTTTTGTCCTTACTTCAACTTTTAGCAAACCGAAAGTAATGAGCATGGTGTATCCTGCTAAACCAGATCCATTGGATTTAACAAAACCACCAAGAATTAATAATGCGATTACGTTTTTAGTTACAGAAGACAAACTTTTTTATTACACTGGTCAATATTACTCAGTCCCAACAGGAGACAAGCCAGCAACAGTTTTAGAAGAGACGAACTTCGGACCGAAAGGCGTAAGAAAATTATTAGCTGATTTAAATAAGTCTGTGCTAAGGGGGAAAGAAGGATTGGATAAGCAACTGGCAAACAAAGAAATACAAGACAGTACTTATCTAAGAAAGTTGATTGATTTGAAAAAGGAGAAAGAAGCTTTAAAGGTCTTGATCAAAACCGATGACAAAGCGACTTGTAAAAACTTTATTGATTTGGTTGACGAACTAAAAATTGCTGAGATTGGTGTTATTGCACCAGTTGATATTTTGGCAAGCGAATTGGAGTTGTTGAAATCTAAAATTAAGTAACATGCTAGTAATTATCAGTATTATCGCAATTGTTGCAACCGTTACGTTGTATGATTATTTCGCAGCGGGAAAATGGCAACAAGTAACTTCTGTTTCAAGAAACAGTTTGGTTTTTGAAAATCGTAATCAAGAATATGGTGCGTATGCATTGCGAAAAGATTACGATAGAAACTTGATGTGGATTATGTTTGGGTTGTTTTTAACAATTGGAATTGCTTATGGATCATACATGATTTATAAAAGTATTCCTGAGGCCGTGATTCCACCGCCACCAGTTGATACATCGCAATTTGTGGTTCCTGCTCCACCTGAGGAGGATGTTCCACCACCACCAAAAGAGGAATTACCGCCACCAATGGAAAAAACGGTTGCCTTTATTGCTCCAGTTGTTGTGGATATCGAAGTTGACGAAGAAGTTGTGATTGTTGATCCAGACGTTAAAGTAAGTACTGTTACAAATAACGTTGAAGAAGAAAACTGGTCTCCACCTGTTGTTGGCGAAGTAAAAGTTACTGAAACAAAAGCACCTGAAGTTTATACTTTCGTTGATGAAGAAGCAGAATTTGCAGGAGGTTTCCCAGCAATGATGGCTTATATTCAAAAACACATTGTTTATCCTGAAGTTGCGAAAGAAGCAAATATTCAAGGTAAATGTTATTTGAAATTTGCTGTTGCAAGTGATGGATCTATCAGTAGCGTTCAAGTTGTACGTGGACTCCCTGGTTGTCCTGAATGTGACAAAGCAGCGATGAAGGTTGTGAAATCGATGCCAGCATGGAAGGCAGGTAAGATAAACGGTAAAAGCGTTTCTTCTTGGTTCCAAATGCCGATTAACTTTACAC
>JBILYS010000182.1:0-4492 GCA_044377625.1 Crocinitomicaceae bacterium | reverse complement strand
GATGGATAAAGGCTTGAGTCTTAATGAGACAGCCGACTTTATTGCAGCTTCTGGTCATTTAACGGATCTAATCAAATTTGGATTTGGAACTGCTTATGTCACAAATGATTTACAAGCAAAAATTGATTTATACAAGGCTGCTGGAATAAATCCATATTTCGGAGGTACTTTGTTTGAAGCATTCTATGCACGCGGTAAATTTGAAGATTATCTTAGATTATTAGATAAATATAAAGTTGGTACAGCAGAAATTTCTGATGGATCAATTATTATTGATCACGACGAAAAATGTGAGTTAATTCAAAGAATGGCTAAGAATTTTGTTGTTCTTTCTGAGGTTGGCTCAAAGGATGCTGGTATCATGATTTCTCCCGCAAAGTGGATCAAAATGATGAGTACTGAATTAGAAGCTGGAAGTTGGAAGGTTATTGCTGAAGGAAGAGAAGCGGGAAATGTTGGTGTGTTTAGACCAAATGGTACTGCACATACAATGCTAATCAATAGAATTATAGCTAAAGTTGCTCCTGAAAAAATTCTTTGGGAAGCTCCTCAAAAAAATCAACAAGTTTGGTTTATTAAACTTTTTGGTGCCGAAGTGAATCTAGGTAATATTGGTCCAAATGAAATGATTCCTTTAGAATGTTTGAGATTAGGATTGCGTGGAGATACTTTTTTCGATTTCTTACCGAAAGACTATGCTGAAAGATTAAAGCAGGTTAATGATGAAGAAGTAGAAGTTGAGGAAGAGGAAAACGAATGATTTTTAAAAAGCTAAAAGAATTAACTGGTCATTCCGCTGGTATTTATTCTTTGGCATTTGATGGTGATTTCCTTTATTCTGGAAGCGCAGATGGCTTTGTTACTCGATGGGATTTAACTTTAGGGATTCAAAACAAATTCGCAATTCGATTCAATAATCCAGTTTATTCAATTTGCCTCATAAATGCGAATCGACATTTAGTTGTTGGTCTATCAACTGGTGATTTGCATGTTTTTGATTTGGAAAGTAGATTGGAAATAAAATATTACACCCAACATACAAAGGCAATTTTTGCTATTTCTGAAAACTCATGTAAAAAACAATTTTATACTGCAGATGCTGATGGGAATTTAGCAATTTGGAATGCAGAGACATTGGATTTGCTAATTTATTTACCATTAGATTGTGGGAAAATAAGACGAATAAAATCTTCTTCGAATGGTGCTTATTTTTCCCTTGTTGGACAAGATGGTTTAGTTAGAGTTTTTGATACTACTTTTTTCAACGAAATATCAAGTTTCATTGCGCATAAAAACGGTGCAACTGCATTACTTTTTCATCCTAAAAATGACGGTCAAATAATTACGGGAGGAAAAGACGCACTTCTCAAAATTTGGGATTGGAAAACTGCTCAAGTAATTCAAGAAATTCCCGCTCATAATTTTGTCATATACGATATTATCTCAGTTGATAATGGAGATTCTATTGCTACTTGCAGCAGAGATAAATCAATTAAAATATGGAAATCAGAGGATTTTACATTTCAACAAAAGATTGATTTTAAATTTGGAGGACATCGCCATTCTGTCAATTGCCTTTTTGATTTAAATAGGAATATGTTCTGCTCAGGATCGGACGATAAGCGTATTCTTTTTTGGGAAAACTAATTATTACATTAGATTCCTTAATTAAATGCTTCAGCAATTAAGCACCATAGGCTTCCAATTCTTTGATGTTTTCAGGTTGGAATTTTTAAAATTATTTTATTTTTTAACGTTTAATTTCCGTATTTTGTTTGTCGAAAACTACGCCATATGAAATTATTTTACTTTGCTATTATTTTTTTTCCATCATTATTATGGTCACAGATTGTTGTAAATGAAGCATCTAATGCTAACGGAACAACGCTTATTCAGCCAGACGGCAGTCTTCCAGATTGGTTGGAATTGTACAATTCAACAAGTACTCCTGTAAATTTAAGTGGGTATGGTTTAAGTGATGATATAACACAACCTTTGAAATGGATATTTCCTAGTTTTTCTCTTCCTGGTAATTCATATTTAACGGTATTAGCTTCTAAAAAATTACAAACTGCATATGTTGATCATTATGAAACGGCAATAAATGCTAGTGATTCATGGAAATATATTATTCCGACATCCAATTTAGCAAGCAATTGGAATACAATTCCTTTCTCTGATTTATCATGGACAACTGCACCATTAGGAATAGGATACGCTGACGGGGATGATGTTACGACAATCACAAATCCAACATCTTCCGTTTATGTAAGGAAAACATTTACTATTTCGGATATAAATGCTATTAGCTCTGCAATTCTAGATGTTGATTATGATGATGGTTTTGTAGCTTATTTAAATGGGATTGAAATTGCAAGAGCGGGATTAGTTGGAACACCACCAAATTGGGATGAATATGCACCTGGACATGAAGCACAATTGTATACAGGTGGTTTAATATCTTCTTTCGCAATTGACAATATTGCTTTAATGGCCGCAATTCAAAACGGAACAAATGTTTTAGCGATTGAGGTGCACAATAATGCTGTAAATGGGTCTGATTTATCATTGATTCCATTTTTGACTTTTGGGTTTAACCAAGGGACAACGTATTATACAGGAACAACGCATCCTTTTTTTGTTAGCCCTAGTTCTGGTGGAATATTTGAAACGAATTTCACAATCAAATCATCAGGTGAAACAATTTATTTAAGTAATCCAACTGGACTTTTTATTGATTCTTTAGTTGTTCCTGATTTAAATCCAGATATGTCTGTAGGTAAATTAGTTGACGGTACACCGAATGCTATGTTGTTTAATATACCAACTCCTGGAGCAACAAACAATGGCTCTGTAGGTTATGTCGGATTTGAAAATACACCAATTATTAATTTGCCTGGTGGTTTTTATACCAGTGCAATGAGCGTTAGTATTACGAATACAGCAGTTTCAGGAGGTCAATTGAGATATACTTTGGATGGAACAAATCCAGTTTCGACATCTACTTTATATACCGGACCATTAAGTTTGAATACGAATACCGTTTTAAAAGTTAGATGTTTCTCAAGTACATTTAATCTTCTTCCAAGTGAAATGGCTGTTGAAACATTCTTTTTTCTTGAAGATTTCACATTACCTGTAATTTCAATCTCCACTGATCCAGTTAATTTATATGGTGCAGCAGGGATTTTTGATAATTATAACACTGATTGGAGAAAACCTTGTGTTATTGAATATTTTGATGAAGACGGACAAAAACAATTTGAATCGCGCGCATCAATTAAACCAGATGGTGGAGCTGGAGGAAGCCGCTCAAATCCGCAACACAGTGTCACTATTGAACCTGCCCATAATCTTTATGGCGAAGGATCAGCTGTTCATTATCCGTTAATTGAAGAGAAAAGTTTTATACATGATTATGATGCTTTTTATTTAAGAAACGGAAGTAATTATTGGAATCAATATCCCCAAAAAGATGCAACGCTTATGCGAATTATGAGAGAGTCAAATGCTAATTCGCAAGCTTATTCTCCCGTAATTGCTTTTGTTAATGGACAATATTTTGGAGTATATGAATTAAGAGAAAAAGCAAATGAAGGATATTTTGAGCAAAATTATGGGAATAACCCGGACAGTTTAGATCTCCTTTCAGTGAGTTATTTCTATGGAGCAGGAATTCTTAGAACGGTTAAAGGTTCGGATACTGGTTTTTACAACATGAAAAATTTCGTTACGTCTTATAGTCCTACAGCTCCCGATTATTTTGCGAAAACGAATGAGAAATTAGATTTATATAATTTTACAGATTATTTGTCAGCAGAAAATTGGTTTGCAAACTTTGATTGGGTTTACAATAACATGAAAATTGCAAGGTGTCAAACAGCGGGTAATAAATGGCGTTTTTTCTTACAAGATATGGAATTAGGGCTTGGTGGATGGAGTGATTTTAATTCAAATATTTTCGACTATTTCAGAAATAATAATCAACCGAATCCTTATTGGGAAATTTATAATGGATTGCTGCAAAATACCGAATTCAAGAATTATTTTGTCAATAGATATGCTGATTTGATGAACATGACATTTCAACCGGATTATTATACGCCTATCGTCGACTCAATGTATAACCAATTGCTGCCTGAGTTACCAAGACATTTTCAAACTTGGACTGGAAATGTAGCAGGAGGTATGGCAAACTATGCAAATATTCATACAGATTTGTTAAATCAATTTGCCAATAGAAATGCAGTTGTTCGCAGTCAAATTGTCACTGAATATGGATTAGCAGAATCAGTTGATGTCACATTGGATGTTTCACCTGCTGGCGCTGGATATATAAAAATTTCTACAATTGTACCTAATTCTTTGCCTTGGACCGGTGTTTATTTTGATGGTGTTCCTGTTCGAATTACAGCTGTTGCAAATCCAGGATATACCTTCATGAATTGGCAAAATAATACGTGTATTCCAGGTGGAGAATTATTGAATAGTA
>JBILYS010000181.1:0-4506 GCA_044377625.1 Crocinitomicaceae bacterium | reverse complement strand
TTTAGGTCGATTAGCAACCCCTAAACAAATGGTTGCACATCGATGTCCCATAGCTTTTCCTAATGCAAAAATTGCTGAGCTTTCCATTTCAAAATTGGTGACTAAATGATTATTAAAGCAGAAAGATGTTAATTTCTCATTCATTCCATCAGTTGTGTTTTTAACTCTCAGTTGCCTGCCTTGTGGACCATAAAAGCCACTACTTGTAACAGTAATTCCTTGATATGTCTTTTCAGAAATTAATTTTTCAGTCAATTCATGGTTTGAAGCAACCAAATAAGGTTGGATTCCAACAGGAAATTCTAAATGTTTGACCAATTCATCTTTTAGTTTTTTCTCTTCTTCGGTATATGATATTTCATAGAAATGAGCGATATTGTCTAAACCTAAAGCATGTGAAGAAACGATATATGAATGAATTGGAATTGGAGCTTGAAGAATACCACACGTGCCAATTCGAATAATATCCAATGAGTGTAAATTCTTTTTTTCTTCGCGATTTTCTAAATCAATATTCACTAAAGCATCTAGTTCATTTAATGTGATATCAATGTTATCGGTTCCAATACCTGTTGAAATAACAGTTATTCTTTTCCCTTTGTAAATCCCTGTATGACAGACAAATTCGCGGTGCTGTGATTGATGTTCTATTGAATCAAAAAAAGATGAAATCAGAGAAACACGATCTTGATCACCAACCAAAATGATTTTATCTGAAATAGTTGAAGGTGACAACCCCAAATGATAGACTTGATTATTGCTATTGAGAACTAGCTCTGAAGGAGGAAACTGCATGGATGTAAAATAAAAAAAGTGCCAAGATTATCAAGGCACCTTAAAAATACGATTTTAGATTAATTAGAAGTCAAACTTCCAAACACTTTCTGTAAAATATCAGAAACACGAGCTAAAGGATCTTTTCGAATTTTATTTTCTTCGATTTCTACCATATGATAAAGTCCGCTAATTGCTCTTTCTGTAACATATTTATTTAAATCAGGATTTAATTTTTCGCCACCTGTTAAATTCATTGCAGCATTATATTTTGTGATAATAGGATTCCAGTATTCTGTCAATTTTACTTTTGCTATTGCTGCTTCTACTTTTGGAGAGAAAGCTGTAACTAATTGAGCTGTTGTATTATCCTTCAAGAATTTTGTTGCAGATCCATCACCACCGTTTAAAATGGCAAAACCATCCGTTATGCTCATATTAGTGATTGCATTCGCGAAAATAGGTAATGCTTCCTTCGTTGCTTCTTCTGCAGCTCTATTTAAAGTAGTTTCAAATTTAGCAACCTGTTCAGTCAAACCCCAATCAAGTGCTTTTTGTTTCACTTTAAGAGCGTCTTCCGGAAAAGGAAGTTTGATCGCTGAATTACCTAAAAATCCGTCTGTAACGGAAGTTAAATTTACTGAATTTTTAATTCCAACATTTAATGCTTCTTTTAATCCAGAAATCACATCGGCATTCGATAATTGTGGTTTTGTAGGTTCTGTATTAGTTGTAACTAATGCTGCTGCTTCCTCCAACACATCACATGATGGAAGAATTAATGTCGTTAATACAATTGATAAAGGATAAATAATTCGTTTCATGATTTTTAGATTTTGTCAAACATACTATATTTTTTTGGATAGGCAAAAACGATACCAAAATGACATAAAAAAAGGGAGAATAAATTCTCCCCTTCTTCGTAGTATTAGGTTTTAAGTTATCTCATAACGTTAATATATCCTGAGAATTCATATTTTCCATCATTGACAGAATCTTTTGCACTAGCTTTCCAAACGTATGTTCCAGATTGTACAATTTGACCATTGTATGTTCCGTCCCATTTAGCTTTAGGGTCATGTGATTCCCAAATTATTTCTCCCCATCTATTGAAAATAAATAAATCGAATTTGTAAATATCAATTCCTTCAACAAATATTTCCCAAGATTGATTATGCTCATCTCCATCTGGTGTGAACGTATTCGGCGCATAGAAAATAACGTCTTGAATAATCTGCATAATGTATGTAATTGTATCAACACATCCATGTTCAGAAGTAACCAATAATGTTACTGGATAATCAGCAACCTCTCCTTCTGGGAAAACAAAAGAAGGGTTTTTCGCGAAACTATGTGATGGACTTGAGCCTGGACTAAACCATTCCCATGTTACAACATCTATTGAAGATCTGTCTTGCAAATGAATACCAGTTTCGAAGATTGTTGCAGGGTTACTAGAGAAAGTGAAATCTGCAGTTGGTAATGGTTTTACATCAATAAGATTGTTAAATACACCAGTATAAACACATCCGTATATTGACGTTATTGTCATATTACAAGAATACATATTAGGTTGCGTGAAAGTATTAGATGTGGAATCTGCACCAATTTCAAGATAACTATTGTTGTCAGAAAATTCAAAATAAGTTGTAGCTATTTCGCCACCATTTGTTGAAGTATTTGTGAATTCAAAGAAACCTGGTATACAATCTTCTGTTTTATTAGGAAGAATACCTGCTATAATTGGTGTAGGAAAAGTAATCACTGTACAAGAATCTTTAATCGGTGAACCACAAGCTTCAGACATTCTAACACAATACTGGGTATTTGTTGCTAATGGATCTACAAGAATAGATGTTCCAGTTCCAATCATTGTCCCATTCTCAGACCAAGTAAATGTATACGGTGAAGAACCACCTGCTCCAGCAACACTCAATAAAATGTCATCTTCAGAACAAATTTGAGTAGGTGGAGTAAGTATTGTTATGGACAATGGTGTTGGTTCACCTAAAGTACCAGTAACAGTAACTGTACAACCATTCACATCAGTAACAGTAGCCGTATGAACACCAACGTATAAATCACTTGCGATATCTGTTGCTGAAGTTGAATTGTCCCAAGAATAAGTATAAACAGGTGTTCCTAATGTTACATTAATATCTATCATACCATCGTTACTTGAATTACAGGTAACATCTGTTTGATTAGTAATAGTTGCAACCATTCCAGGAATTTCAGTTACATTGACATTTACAATTCCTGTGCACCCAATAGTTGATGTAATTGTACACGTATAAGCGCCCGCTGTCAATCCTGTTGCAGTAGCCGTTGTTTGAGCAAGTGCATCATTCCAAAGATAAGTCACTGTTCCTAATGGAGGTGTCATAACTGCTGTTGCTGTTCCATTTGAACCTCCCGGGCAAGAAATTAATGTTGTTGAGCCTGTAAATGCTGCTGGAGTATTTCCTACTGTAACATTTCCAGAAGAAGGACAACCACCTGCATCAGTCATTTGAACTGTATATGTCCCTGCTGAAACATTTGTGACCGTTTGAGTTGTTTGACCACCTAAGGTTGGCCATAAATAAGTGAATGGCGCAGTTCCAGCTCCTGGTACAGCAGTTACTGTTCCAATTCCTGAACTACAAATATCAGGTGTAGATGTTGCTGTGACACTTGAACTTACGCGCGTAATCCAAGTTGTATCAGTTGTAATTGATCCAATACTCGTTCCACATGCTGTTGCAGTTAAAAAATATCCAGTTGTACCAGGTGGAACAACAGGTATATTTAATACACCAGCATTATATGGGAAAGTTGCACCCAAAGTATTTTGCCATTGCATATTCCCACCTGTTGACATTACTAAAATATAAGGTACAGTTGAAATTGTATAATTTGAGGTATTTCCTGGTGCCGTTGGGGTATATCTTTTACCATCCTGATTGGCTGGCCAAACTGTATTATTTCTACCAGGTGTAGCATGAGCTACAGTTCCTGCTGTATTTTCAGTAGCTTGAATTGCTAGACCACCATTCCAACTTGGACATGGAGGTTTGTTACCAATATGATATTCTATAACATTTGTAGTTTCATAAAAAATTAGAGAATGATAATTGCAACCTCCACATGAATAATTTGGAACTTCCTTGTAAAGTACTACAAACATTCTATTTGGAGCAGTTCCAATTGTTTGATATTGGACCACTCCACCAGCGCCAGGATTCATGTCTGCATAAATTGGAGATGCACCATTTCTAGCCGAAGTAAAAGCAACACTAGGCAACGGACCAACTCCAGCTAAAGACCAAGGACAGTAACCGTTAGCTTGAGATAAATTAAAAGATACAACACCATTAGCACCGATTACACATTGCGTGTAATTTGCATTATAAAAACTAAAAGTAAATCCGAGATTCACAATTCCTGAAAAATTGTCATCACCTAAAGCTACATTTGTTGGTGCATTTAATGTGATTCCGGCAGCTCCAACGCCACCGCCACCGCCACAATTCGTTACCACAACTGGTTGACCTTGGCAAACAGTAGCGTCTTGTCCTAAACATAAATTGACTGTAGGTAATTGACCAAAAGAGCTGGTAACAAAAGAAATCAATGTAAGTATTGATAGTATATATTTCATAGGTTAAATATTATTTACAAATTCTAGACGCACAAAGTTAAAGATAGTTGCTTCAAAGCTTGGAACTATTTTATCTTATTCTTGTATTC
>JBILYS010000179.1:0-4527 GCA_044377625.1 Crocinitomicaceae bacterium | reverse complement strand
AAAAAGCACAGTTGTTGCACCATTCAATAAAGCACCGTAAAGGATATATGAGTGACCTGTTATCCAGCCAATATCGGCAGTGCACCAAAAAATATCTTCTTCTTGATATTGAAAAACATTTTTAAAAGTATAACCTGTATAAACCATATATCCAGCAGTTGTATGAACCATTCCTTTTGGCTTACCTGTTGAACCAGAAGTATATAGAATAAACAAAGGGTCTTCAGCATCCATGATTTCTGGAGTGTTATATACAGAACTATTTTCCAATAAGGGTTCCAACCAATAATCACGACCTTCGAACATGTTTACAGAAGTATTCGTGCGCTTAACAAGTAAAACCTTATCGACACATGGACATTTTAATAATGCATCATCAACAATGCTTTTTAAATCAATTGTTTTATTTCCTCTAAATCCTCCGTCAGCTGTAATAACTAATTTACACTTTGAATCTAGAATTCTAGATGAAATTGCATTGGCTGAAAATCCTGCAAAAACTACTGAATGGATTGCTCCAATTCGTGCACATGCCAAAACAGAAATTGCTAATTCTGGAATCATAGGTAAATAAATACAAACCCGATCACCTTTGGTTATACCTTGCTCTTTTAAAACATTGGCCATTTTGCAAACACGAAGATGTAGTTCTTCATATGTAATATGTTGAGCAGCTTCATTTGGGTCATTTGGTTCGAAAAGAATAGCTGTTTTTTTACTTCTATTGACTAAATGCCTATCAATTGCATTTTCTGTTATATTCAATTGAGCTCCTTCAAACCAAGAGAATTTAGCTTCAGTCATATTGAAATCTAAAATGTTATCCCATTTTTTATTCCAGCTAAAGTTATCGGCAATTTCACCCCAAAATTTTCTGGGAGTTCGGATTGAACGTCTATATTGTTTGAAATAATCTTCTAAGTCGTGAATTGTATATGCCATTGTGGTTTTTTAAAAATAAATAGGTGCGCCAATTAATTTGCCGTCTCTAATAATCAGCGCCGGGAAAGGAATTTTTAGATAATTCAATTGTTTTAAAACTGTTTTAAGCCATTTTTTTTGAACTGGGATTCTACTAAAATCAATATCTAGGGAAAAGATGAATTCTCTTTGCGAAGAATATGAAATTAAACTAATAGGATCAACGTATGTTTCTTGATCACCAACTATTTTTTGATTCACACTATACCCAAAGGATAAACAAAGCCATTTTGGAAAAGAGGCGTTTTTAGAAAACAGTATTGGATTAAAACTTAGCCAATACGTTTGACCGTTATAATCTTTTAAAAACCTTTCTTGAAAATTTGAACCTAAAACTTCTGGTCGCAAAACTGCAAATTCAGTTGGGTGATAAGAAAACTTTAGCAAAAAACGTTGCTCTTTCCATGCTAATTCTTGTCCAAGATAGATCCCAGCACCAAGAGCATTGGAACCCATGTCATACCAGGAAAATCCCCATCCTGAACTAAAACCATCAAAAATCTCTAAAGTAGTTTGAAACCCTAACCCAATTCCAGTTCCGATAACTGCTGCATTATTTGATTTCATTCCGGACCATTTGTAGAGATTGCCCGCAAATTGACTTATTTGATAATTCGTGTAGACATGCCCTGCTTTATCCATTTGTAACCAATTTGCACCGTCATTGAATGTGTGAAAACTTGATTTGTCATAATCTTTATACCAAATCTGTGAAAGTCCAACCATACTTCCAGCCCAAACTGTTCCAGTGCCAATTGAAACGGGTATGATTCTTTTTTTTAATAGTGAATCAGGTGAATCAAAAAAAGTAACTTGAGCAAAGAGCGTATTTGCAGCAAAAAAACTGAGTATAATTAATATGCGAAATGACATCGTTATCGAAGGTAATTAAAAACTTAATTTATTACGGACTTACTGTTGAAAAAATAAAAAATTGCTTCTTTCGTTGATTAGAATATATACTACTTTTAATCTGTGAATTCAATATGTGTTTAAATTGAACGCCAAATTGATTTCAATTAAAAAAAACAAGATGAACAAAATAAGAAAAGACTGGACTGATATACGGGTAAACGATAGTTGGGCTATTTTTAAAATAATGTCGGAGTTCGTTGAGGGTTATGAGAGAATGGCGAAAATAGGGCCGTGTATTTCAATTTTCGGCTCTGCTCGAACAAAACCCGACAATAAATATTATCAAATTGGTGTTGAGATTGCAAAGAAACTAGCTGAAGCTGGGTATGGTGTTATTACTGGTGGTGGACCTGGAATAATGGAAGCTGCCAATAAAGGAGCTCAACTAGGACTTGGTAAATCAGTTGGATTGAACATCGATTTACCTTTTGAGCAAAATCATAATACCTATATTGATCAAGAACACAATTTGGAATTTGATTACTTTTTTGTTCGTAAAGTAATTTTCGTGAAATATGCTCAAGCATTTGTTATTTTACCAGGTGGATTTGGTACGTTGGATGAATTGTTTGAAGCGTTAACATTGATTCAAACAAAAAAAATCAATCATAGGCCTGTAGTGCTAATTGGTGTTGAATATTGGCAAGGATTACTTGTATGGATAAAAGATTCTATGTTGCACATGGAACAAAATATCGCAGAAGTAGATTTGGATTTATTCAAATTGGTTGATACTGCAGATGAAGCTTTTAAATACATTGAAGACTTCTACAAATCGCATGCATTGTCTCCAAATTTCTAAAAAAGCATAGTTTGGTTTTACTTTTATTTTTTTTACGGCATATTGCTTATATTTGCGTGATTGATTTCAATATATGGAATTTTTAAAAAAACTCAGAACCTTTATTTGGAGCAAGCATTTTCTAAAACATTTTGGATTAATGCTACTTGCGTATATAATTATAGTAAGTATTACCGTATTCTATTTGGATTCATATACCAATCACGGGCAGCGCATTTCTGTACCTAATATGATAGGTAAAAATGTAAATGATGTCAAAGCTACCTTGGAAGAATTAGGCTTACAATATGAGGTTCTTGATTCTATTTATGACCCTTCAAAACCATCAGGGACAATTATCGATCAAGATCCAGACCCTACTATGTTTTCTCAAGTTTATGTGAAGGAAAGTCGAATCATTCGATTTCGTGTTTCTAAAAAGTCACGGCTTGTTGAAATGCCAAGCTTAGTTGATAAATCACAACGATTTGCTGAAAGTATATTGGAAAATAGAGGATTGAAATGCATAATTCAATTCAAAGAAACAAATGAGGCGAATGGCGCTGTTCTAGAACAACGTTATAAGGGGAAAGGAGTTAAAGAAGGCGCTCGAATCCCAATTGGATCTACAATAGTATTGATTGTAGGAAAGAATGGACAAGGAGAACCAGTTGATATTCCAAATTTATATGGTTTAACAATATTTGAAGCAAAAGACCGTTTAGCAACCTTAGGATCATTTGGCTTCTTGCCTGTTTGTGAAGGTTGTCTAACATATGAAGATTCTTTGGCATCAAGAATTGAATCTCAATCGCCAGAGTATATTGAGGGAATACAGATTCCAGCAGGCTCTACTATAACAGTTTATGCAACTAAGAACTTTACAGGTGATGGTCAAAATCCATAATTCTATTAATAAAAATTGAATGAAAGGAAAAATACTAGCATTGATTTTAATTTGTTGCCCAATAGTGTTTTTTGCACAAGGTGAAGAAGTAGGACCATTAACTGGGAATCCTGATTTACAAGGTAAAAATAAAAAATCTAACAAAATAGAAAAAGCGAATCCAGGGACTTTTGACAGCACCTTTATTTATAAATCTGACACGTTAAATCTGCCGTTTTTTGACGAATTCACTAAGAACCATTTTGAACAGTACAATGCTGATTTTACTGATTTAGGAGTTACGAGTGATAAGAAATACAGGATTTTAGACAATGTTACTTCTATACAAATCTCCAATAATCTTTATTTTTCTGGACAAGCAACATTTCGAAGAACATATGACGTTTTAACATCCACATATACAGATGTGAATTTTATTCCTACTCAATTTAAAGTTGGTAGTTTGGCAACTTACCCCGTTAGTTATGCTACAACAGACTTATATCCACCTTATTACATTTATGACACAGTTGGAACAGCAGACGTATCGGATACTATTTGGATTGTTAGCCCTGAATTCTATCAAGATTCAGCAACGCAATTTTTTGCAAATTTAAACAACAGTGATGCGTTTTGGCTTGATGATCAAGCATACCACAATTATCGTTTTGCTGTTGAACCTCCATCATTAGGAGTAGTTACTTTTGATGGTTTAAATGAAAATGGATTTCCTTATGCCATAGGAACAACTATCACCAATTATGCCGATTTTTTAACATCAAAACCGTTAGATTTATCTACTGTTAATGCTGCTGATTCAGTATATTTTAGTTTTTTTTTTCAAGCAGAAGGTTTTGGAGATGTGCCAGAAACAACAGATTCTTTAGTCTTAGAATTTTATGCGAAGGACTTAGATCAATGGAATTGGATTTGGAGCACATCTGGGCAGGCTGTTGGTGATTTT
>JBILYS010000178.1:0-4597 GCA_044377625.1 Crocinitomicaceae bacterium | reverse complement strand
CTGTAAAATTCTCGCCTTTTCCAGAATAAGTTGATTCTCCAATTAAAACTTCCCAAGAGAAAATTTCCAACGGAATTTTTAAAGAAATCTCTGAAGGATATCCCACCGATAATTTTAAATTTTCTTTATTGATGTTTTCACCCGTTGATTGATTTCCTATAAAAATTTCACACGTTGGTAAACGAGAAATTTGAAAATTTTCTTCTTTAATCAAAACACCCTTGTTATCACGGATTTGCAATTGAGCTTTCGTGAAACCTTTATCTGGTTTAATAGTGTAAACCAAATGATCATTATTACTATTCTCTATTTTTTCTAATTGACAATTTACACAAGAAACAACCATATCTTTTACATTCATCCCAACAGCTGGTACAATTGTAAATGTGTTTACAAAACCTAAATAAATCGAATATGGGGCTTCTCTATCATCAAAATGAATTGTTTGAGCTGAACAAAAAAATGGGAAGATGAAACTAAGGATAACAGCTATTTTTTTCATGACACAAATTTTAAAATTGGTTTTATAGAATCCACTTTTCTACTTCTAGTAAACTTAGACAAACTATTTAGTCTTTCCTACTATTTTGTTTATGGAAAATTAATAATGACGCATCCTTAGAAAGTTCTTCATTTGAACGAAATCTAATAACAATTGTATTGCTCTGAGTTGAATGATTAAAAATAACATTTAAAAGTCCTACATATGAAAAACCTGATACTCATCTGTTTTATAGCCATAACCGAATTGCTTCTTGCTCAAGCCAATTTCCAAGGAAATGTTTACGAAATGAAATCTAAAAACACACTCAATAATGTAAAATTGATGGTTGTTGAAGAAAATGACACGACTTACGTTGTTCCCGATGAAAAAGGAAACTTTGATTTTAAAACAAAACCAGGCAGGGTAAAAGTTTTCGCAATTGCAGATGGATATATTTCTGAATTAAATTCTGTAAATGCTGGTGATGGATCCAAAAACATCATGAATATTGGCTTAGTAGAAGAGAAAATGATTTCCGAAATCGAAGTTAGAGGAGCTCGAATTAGTTCAGCTAAATATTCAAAAATGGAAAGCGCTCCTGTAAGTCATGGTGAATTAAGTGAAATTTCAATCCGCAGTGGGGGAAGTGAAACAGCTACCTATTCTTGGACAACAGATTCTGAAGGAATATCTAAGGATGACATTGGAGACATTGGAGGAGGAACAAATACACTAAAAGTTGGCGTATTAACAGCTGGAGAAGTAAATGATTTTGCAAAATGGGGTTTATGGAACGATTTAAATAAAAACGAATTTGCTGCTTATTCAGGAATATGGAAAAGTTCTAAAAAAGAACGTTTTTGTATACAATTGACTTTGCCTTCTGGAATGCCAGTTATAGATGCAGAAGTTCAATTAACTGACGCTTCAGGTTCTGTCATTTGGAGCGCGAGAACAGACAATACTGGTAAAGCAGAATTATGGGATGCTAATTTTGATCAAGCAAACCTGAATAAATATGCTATAAATACAACTAAAGGGGATTTCAATGAATCATTTAAAAACCTTCATACATTTTCTGAAGGAGTAAACAGTTTTAAAATTGACATTCCTTGCACTGTATCTGATCAGTTAGATATCGCTTTTGTTGTTGATGCAACTGGAAGTATGGGTGATGAAATTAATTATTTAAAGATGGATTTAGATAATGTAATTTCTTCTATTGCTGCTGAAAATAAAAACATCAATGTTCGGATGGCAAGTGTTTTTTATAGAGACAATGGTGATGAATATGTGACGGTAGAATCACCGTTCAGCTCAAGTATTGATTTAGTAAAAAGTTTTATCAATGCAAATGAAGCTGGTGGCGGTGGAGATTATCCAGAAGCAGCTGATGAAGCGTTGATGGTAGCATTGAAAAATTTGAATTGGAGTACTTCTGCTAGAGCACGAATCTTATTTTGGGTATTGGATGCTCCTCCGCATAAGGCAGAAGAAAACTTGCAACGCTTAATGGATGTTTCACAATTAGCAGCAAAAATGGGAATTCGAATTATCCCTGTTGGTTGTTCTGGAATTGATAAATCAACAGAATTTTTGTGCAGATCAATTGCGCTAGCAACAAACGGGACGTATACATTTTTAACAAATCACAGTGGCGTCGGTGGAACGCACATTGAACCAAGTACTGACGGTTACAAAGTCGAATCATTTAGAGAGATTTTAGTTCGTATTGCGCGTTTAATGAGTATCACTCCTGATTGCGAAGAGTTCATTTCTCCAGAACAAATCGTTCTTATTGATACCAATTTAATAATGATTAATCCTTATGGAATTAGAGATACTTTGCATGCAAATCAACCATTAGACACAAATAGAATTGATCTTTCATTAGAAATTCAAGTGTTACTCTACCCTAACCCAACGAATGGTATTTTTCATATACGAAGTCCAAAAGAAATCACAGAAGTTTTTATTGCTGATGTAAACGGAAAGATTTTAGAACAAGTAGTTTTAGATGTTGACAAAGAAACAACTTGTGATATTGGAAGATACAGCAACGGTGTTTATTTTGTAAAATATTTCAATGGTCAACGCTGGTGTTGCTCGAGAGTGGTAATGCAACAATAAAATAAAATTATCTCTTTCTGATCGACGTGCTAAAGTGTCCGTATCTTACATCAAAGAAAGTATTTCAAATCCGAACCGTCTGTACAGAAAAGGATAAAGCGAATCGAAACTTGTAAGCAACTGTTTATGAGTATAAAATACAAAAACTTCTTGTTGCGAAGAAGAATGCCTTGCGAGTCGCAAAGAATTTCGTATTGTAAAAATTTAAACTTACATTTGTACATATATAGTGATTCAAAACCAACAAGATACCATTAATTGATATGAAACCATTTTTAATACTCTTTTTTGCCTTATTGACATCTTTAAGCTCATTTTCTCAATTAACCGATAATCAAGTTAAAGAATTGATTCAAACTTCAAATGAAGATAAACTTTTGAATGAAAACTCCAGAATGATGGTAGAAGGAAGTTTTTTTCATGCAGAGATGGTTGCTGACAAATTGTTGACTTTTCAACCAGAAAGTCCAAATTACAACTATCGAAAAGGATTTTTAGCATTAGAAATTAGAAAAGATTACAAAGCTGCAATTCCATTTTTAACTAAAGCAATTACAAATACAAAACCTCATTATGATGCGTTCAACACCAATGAGCAAAGTGCGCCAGCTGATGCCTTTTATCATTTAGGGAATGCATATCAATTAAGTGGTGATTTAGAAAAGGCAACTGAGAATTATAAAGCATTTCTCACGAATTCAAACGGTAAATCGGAAACGATTACGCTTGCTAAACTGAAAATCACCCAATGTGAAAATGCACAGAAAGCAATTGCAGCGCCTGGTAATGTTGTGTTGAAAAATTTAGGCGTTTCCGTTAATACCATTTACCCAGATTATTCACCCGTTATTTCGTTGGATGGTTCAGCTTTGTATTTCACTTCAAGAAGACCATGGGAAAACAACTCAACTGAGGATTTTCGCGATCCTGCAATTAATCAATATCCAGAAGATGTTTATGTAAGTTATTTGGATTATGACTTGACTTGGACAGCAGCAATGAAATTGGATTTTTGCTTACCGAAAAGAAACGAAGCAACAATAGCGGTTAGTTCTGACGAAAGAAGAATTTACTTGTACGAAGATTCTACAGGCTCTGGTGACATTTATTACTCTGATTTCTACGCAGCTAAATTCAATGATATAAAAGCTTTGAATATTACTGGTTTAAATAGTGAGTTTTGGGAAACACATTGTATGATGAGTCATGATGGTTCACGCTTGTTTTTCTCTTCTGATCGTCCAGGTGGATTTGGTGGCAGAGATTTATACGTCATTAAAAAATCAGGCGATACTACTTGGTCTGCACCAATAAACCTAGGTGATAAAATTAATACTGCTTTCGACGAAGATGCGCCGTTTGTTTCTATTGACAATAAAATGCTTTATTTCTCATCAAATGGTGAAAAAAGTATTGGAGGATTTGATATCATGAATGCCGATTTGTTGGAAAATGGAACATGGTCAGAATCACGAAATTTAGGATTTCCTTTTAACTCAACAAATGACGATATTTATTACACGACTACGATTGATGGTTTAAGAGGTTACTTAACTTCATTCAGAGGCGACGGTTATGGTGAAAAGGATATTTATGAAATCAACAATGATTATTTAGGTATTAAAAGCCTTGCTGTATTAAAAGGTTTAATTCGAAACTATGATAATTCACCTTTACCTGAAGATTTCCCAGTTGCAATGACCTTGAAATGTAAAGATTGTGGGGATGAAGCTTCGTCAAGAACAATCTATCCACGTTTGAAAGATGGTATTTTCATTACAAATTTACAACCTTGTAAGACATACACACTTGCCTATGTAAATGCAAATGATAACGTCAACATGTATGAGGAAGACATTAAAACGGAATGTACAGATCAATACCAAGAAATTAATAAGGAAGTAATTCTTAACGCTATAAAAGAAACAATTACACCTGTTAAAAACTATGTTATTGAAGGTGTTGTTGCTGACAAAGGAACAA
>JBILYS010000177.1:0-4622 GCA_044377625.1 Crocinitomicaceae bacterium | reverse complement strand
GTTGATGTTCTAATTCAATTTTAGAATCATAACAATTCAAAAATGGATTCAGCGCCAACTCTTCATTTGGAATGATTCCCTTTTTCGCTATTTCGCCTAATGTTGTGCCCATTTTCTGCAAGCGCAATTGAGATTGAACGTGCAGCATTTTATCCTCTAATCCTTTGGGAATCGCCATTAATTTGTCATTCCAATTAAAGACCGAAATTTCATCCGTCTTCGCAAAATTTCTTAAATCCATCAACTCTTTTTGAAGAACAAAATCACCTTTACGCAGATATTTCTGACGTTTTTTATCGCCATCTGGCTTTTGAAGAACAGCAATATAAAATCCTTCCGTTTCTGTTTTTCCTGGAATACAATAATTCCCAATGCCATTTCTTCCTTCAATAATAGTTTCTGGAACCTGAATCTTGATTAATTCCGCTCCTACCTCATCCATCAACCATGAAACATTTTCTTCATTTTCATTGGAATTGAATGTACATGTCGAATAAATCAGAAATCCACCCGGACACAAAGCATCCCAAACGTCCATTACGATTCTTTTTTGTCGTCCAGTACACAATTGAACATTGTCTTCCGACCACTCCGTCCTAGCATTTGGATCTTTGCGAAACATTCCTTCTCCAGAACAGGGTGCGTCTACCACAATTACATCAAAGAAATCAGGTAAACGTTCAAAATCTTTGGGGTCATTGTTTGTGACAATGGTATTCGTATAACCCCATTTATTCAAATTTTCTTTTAGAATTCTAGCACGTTGTTGAATCACTTCATTCGATACTAAAAGTCCTTTATTCGCTAAAAAAGAAGCGATTAATGTACTCTTCCCTCCTGGCGCTGCGCATAAGTCCAAAACTGTTGGCTCTGTTGGAAGGTCAAGTTGACGCAATACAGTATCTAACACCATCGAGCCTGCTTCTTGCGGATAATAAGAACCTGCGTGAAAAAGTGGATCCAAGGTGAATGATGGTCGCTCCTTCAAATAAAAAGCATTTTCGCACCAACTCACTTCTGAGAAAATATCCAATTTTGAATGAACCTTTTCAGGATGAAAGCGCACTGAAACTGGAGGAATAGTATCCAACGCCATGAGCAAATCAATTCCTAAAAAAGGATCTTTTTCTACACGTTGAATAAATGCTGGATCAAAAGGGATACTCATGGTGTAAAAATAATTTATTATTTGTGATTTGTAATTCGTGATTCGATATTAAATAAGAAAAACCGCTTTTAACTAAACAATGATATCTTCCTCCCCCTATAACGGTTATGTAGGCTATCTCCTCCATATCAATTTCTGAGGTTTCCTCCCCCTTAATCCCCCTCCAAAGGGGGAGATTCTAAAACTCCGAACAGAATAATGATTAGTTTATTCAATGCGGATCAAGTTTTCCCCCTCAAGAGGGGGATAAAAGGGGGAGGATTTAGTTCTAAAATAAGATTTCCATATTTAAAACCACTTTCAATAAATCAGCACCATTCTGACCAACCGCTTCCCTCCCAACACACAATCCAACACACCATACAATTTTCTCATCGTCGTGCACAACAAATTGATTTGGACGTAAATGATTCGGGATTTTTGCATCCTTCAAAATATCAGAAATCAATTTGGATCCTTTTATGCCAATAGGTTTCATTCGGTCACCAATTTCCCATTGACGAATTTTTAATTCACCTTTAATTTTAGCACTATCTACATATAAACTATCTTTTGAAAAATGGCTTGGTAGCGCATTACTACTTTCAATACGAAGAACTGGAATGTTAGAAAGTTGGATTTCTTTTTTGAAATAGAAAAATGTTCCTTCATGAATAATCTCGTGAATAGGATTGTTGGTCACAACAAGTTTCTTCCCTTTAATCGTCTTACGAAGCTTAATTAATTCGTCGCTTAATCCGAGTGGAATATCCAGCTGACGCAATAACTCGAATAATTCAAATTCATCGAAAGCATCAAATTCATCGAAAGCTAAAATTTTATTCGCGTAAATCCTTTCAATCAACGGTTTGATTCGATTGCTCAACTCCAACTGCTTTTCCTGAAAAATGTTCATCAACAACAATACACTTTCATTCAAGCTTGGAATCTGATTTTTCAAATCTGGCAAAATAACATTCCGTAATTTGTTTCTACTGTATTTATTGCTTTGGTTCGAAACGTCCTCTCTCCAAACAATATCGTTTGATTCAGCATATTCTACAATTTGATTTTTTGAAACAGCTAATAATGGTCTAATATATCCATTGTGTTCGGGCAACATTCCTGCTAAACCCATAACACCTGAATTACGAGCAAGGTTTAAGAAAAATGTTTCTATTTGATCATTCGCATGATGTCCTAAAACTATTTTGCAATCATCATTCGATTTGAAAGATTCAAAGAAGGAATAACGCACTTTTCGCGCTTCTTCTTGTAAATTTCCGCCATGTTCATCCAACTGTTTTTGCAAATCAATCTGTTTAATATGGCACGGAATATTTTTTTGTTTACAAAATTCTTCAATTAATGCTTGATCCTTTTCAGAATCAATTCCTCGTAACTTATAATTGACATGAAGCGCTGAAACAGTTAATTTGAGTTGATGAAAAACATGCAAAAGCACCATTGAATCCACGCCACCACTGCACGCTACAAAATAATTTTGATGGTTGTTTTTTCCTGTGAAAGTCGAAATATGTTGCTCGATATCACTCATTAATACCGTCCATAATTCGCTTAACTTTAACCAAACATTCTTGGTATTCTTTTTCAGGATCCGATTGAATCGTGATCGCACCACCAACCGAACAGGATAAATAACTTTCCTTTTGATTGTACAACAATGTTCGAATAACAACATTGAAATCAAAATCTCCACTTGGCGTGATATACCCGATTGATCCAGAATATAAGCCACGTTTAAAAGATTCCAATTCTTCAATAAGTTCCATCGCCCTTAATTTTGGTGCGCCTGTCATTGAACCCATTGGAAAAGTAGCTTTTAATATTTCAGTAAAATTGACCCCTTCTTTCAAATCACACGAAATACTTGAAATCATTTGATGAACCGTTTCGAATGAATAAATTTCACACAATTCATCTACACGAACAGAATTTACTGCAGCTACGCGTGATAAATCATTTCTCACTAAATCAACAATCATGATGTTTTCTGCTCGCTCTTTTGGGTCTTCAGATAATGTCTTTTTAATTTGAGCATCTTCTTCAAAAGTTCCCCCTCTTGGAGCAGTTCCTTTAATTGGCTGTGAAATCAATTTGTTTCCTTCTTTTTTCAAAAAACGCTCGGGACTCCCGCAAAAAATATCAAAATCTCCAAACTTAAAATAACTTGAATAAGGAGCTTGGGTAATCGTGTTTAATTTAAAATACGTATCAATTTCATAAGGTATATCCACATTTTCAGCAAAATACTCTTGACAAAAGTTAAGCTCATAAATGTTACCTAACTGAATTTGTTCTTTTATTTTTACAATTTTAGCGATGTATTCTTCTTTGGAAATTCTTGCTTTAAACTCGAAATTGTGCGGGTGAAAATTCTGGTCAGTCTCTTCCTCTAAAAATTGAGATATAAAATTTAAACTCTCACTGTTCTTTTCTCCTTGTAAAAATTCAACGCTTTCTTTGTGAAGGTTAACAACATATTTGGGTTTCCAAAAATAGGTTTCAGGAAACAATAGACTGTCATTATTTTCAGACTTTAGGCCGTGAAGTTGTTCTTTTAGGTCATAGGAAAGATAACCAAACAAATAATTACCTTTTTGTTGATCGATGAATTCTTGAAGCTTTTGAAGCTTATCATTTTTTTTTAAAATAATAGTTTCGCCTTCTCCAAAAGCCAAAAGGCCTGTTCCGTCATTGCTATTCAAGTATATTATTGGAAATTGAATCATTCAACGAAAATAACCAAATACAATGAATCTGGAAAATTTTAAGCTTAACACCAGTTGTGAAAATTATGTATTTTAGTCCTTTATTAAACAACCACATGTTATACGCAATTCTTAAAATTATTATTGGACTTGGAACGCGCTTGTTTTACAGAGAAATCAAAGTAAAAAACAAGGAGTTTTTAGAACACGATGGACCAATGATAATAATTGCAAACCACCCGAATTCAATGATGGATGGATGGATTATTGCTCAAGCATGTCGGCAACCAATCAACTTTTTAGCGAAAGGAACTTTTTTTAATTCACCGTTAAAAAGAAGGTTTCTAGCCAGCCTAAACATGATTCCAATCAATAGAAAAGTGGATCTAGCAACTGATGGAGTAAATAATGAAGATTCATTCGAAGCATGTTATAAAGTATTAGAGGCTGGTAAAACGTTGGTTATTTTCCCTGAAGGAAATAGTATTTTAGAAAGACAATTGCGTGAATTGCGAACAGGAACGGCTAGAATAGCATTAGAAGCAGAAAACAGAAATGGAGGTAAACTAAATTTAAAAATTGTTCCGTTAGGATTATTTTATTCGAAAGCTGAGAAATTCAGAAGTTCCGTAATGGTAACTATTGAACAAGGTTTGTTCGCAAGAGATTACCTTGAAGAATATCAACAAAACCACTCTATCGCAGCAAAAAAATTGACTGAAAAGTTTAGAGTTCATCTTGAA
>JBILYS010000413.1:0-4622 GCA_044377625.1 Crocinitomicaceae bacterium | reverse complement strand
CGTTTGGTCTACCATTAGTGAACAACATTGAAAATCACGCAAAAACACCGCAAGGTTTAATAATTTGCCCAACGCGTGAACTCTGCTTGCAAATTGCAAAAGATCTGGAATCATACTCTAAATACTTGAAAGTTAGTATTGTAGCAGTGTATGGAGGAACAGATATTCGTAAACAAATGTCTGACATTAAAAGAGGGGCATCTGTGATCGTTGCGACTCCAGGACGTTTGATGGATTTAATTAATAGAAAAGCTATTTCATTATCAGATGTAGAATACGTTGTATTAGACGAAGCTGATGAAATGCTTAACATGGGATTCAAAGAAGATATCGATGCGATATTGGAAACAACTCCTGAAAAGAAAAATGTTTGGTTGTTTTCTGCAACAATGCCTGCTGAAGTAGCACGTATCGCAAAAACATACATGAACGACCCTTTAGAGGTTGCTATTGGACATAAAAACCAAAGTAACGAGAACATTGATCACATCTATTATGTTGTGAAAGAGAAAGATCGTTATGCTGCTGTTAAACGTCTAATTGACTTTAATCCTAATATATATGGTTTGATTTTTTGCCGTACACGTCAGGAAACTGGAAGTGTAGCAGATAAATTAGCGAAAGAAGGATATAATGCAGAACCGTTGCATGGAGATTTATCTCAAGTGCAACGTGACCGTGTTATGGATCGTTTCCGTAAAAAAGATTTACAAATATTAGTTGCAACGGATGTTGCTGCACGTGGATTAGACATTGATAACATAACACACGTTATCAACTATAATTTACCTGATGATATTGAAAATTATACGCACCGAAGCGGAAGAACAGCTCGTGCTGGACGTAAAGGTGAATCATTAGTTTTGGTTAACACCCGTGAAACAGGAAAAATTAGAGCTATTGAAAAACAAATGCGTACTACTTTCACTTTAGGAACGGTTCCTAATG
This sequence comes from Crocinitomicaceae bacterium, assembly GCA_044377625.1. Taxonomy (GTDB): domain Bacteria; phylum Bacteroidota; class Bacteroidia; order Flavobacteriales_D; family Crocinitomicaceae; genus M0103. The sequence continues at coordinate 3,674 of JBILYS010000413.1, read as the reverse complement.
CTGAAGAAATTTGTGAAATTCAATTGTTGAAATTAATTCACAAAGTGATTTCTACTGATGTTCGTGAAAAAGATATTCAAAAGTTCATGCCTACAATTATGGCTGAATTTGAGGCTCTTTCTAAAGAAGAAGTTATCAAACATTTTGTTTCAACTGAATTCAATCGTTTTATTGAATATTACGAAAGAGCAGGCGATTTGAATGCTTCAGCTTCGAAAGCAGATGATAGAAATGATGATCGTCCAAATCGACGTGAGCGCAAAACGAATGAAACTGAAAGTGGTAAAACACGTTTCTTTGTGAGTATTGGTCGCCGTGACGGTTTAAATCCTGGCGGTTTGCTGCGTTTGATTTGCGATGCAACTGGATTGAATTCTGGAAATGTTGGACGTATCGATATCATGACTTCTTATTCATTCTTTGAAGCTGACAATGAGTATTCTGACAATATCTTGAATAAGGTAAATGGTGCAGAATATGAAGGAAATGCTGTAAGTATTGAAATCACAAAAGATAAGCCTAGTGGCGGTGGAAATCGTGGCGGAGGTGAACGCAGTGGTGGTGATAGAAGAGGAGGAAATTCTTTTGGAGGTAAATTCCAAGGTGGTAGAGATGGTGGAGCACGTCGTGGCGAAAGTGGCGGACGTAGTGAAGGTGGATACCGTGGTGGAAGCAGTTCAAACAGAAGCGATGATAGACCAAGACGTGAAAGTTCTGGAGGAAGTAGCCGAAGTGAAGGTGGTTACCGAAGTGAAGGTAGAAGCGAAGGCGGAAACAGAAGCGAAGGTGGAAATCGAAGCGAAGGTAGATCAGAAGGTGGATACCGAGGAGGTAATAATTCAAGCCGAAGTGAAGGTTCAGGCCGTCGTGAAGGAGGAAGTAGTCGAGAAGGTGGAAGTAGCAGCTCTGGAGCTGGAAGTCGACCAAGAACTTTCGGAAAACCATTTAATAAAAAAGATTAATTAACTAGAATTCCTTAATTTAATATGGAAATTAGAAATATTGCAATTATTGCACACGTTGACCACGGTAAGACTACTCTGGTAGATAAAATGATTGAAGCTGGAATGGTTTTGAATGAACGTGATCGTCCAACAGGAGATTTGATCATGGATAGTAACGATTTGGAAAGAGAACGTGGAATTACGATCGTTTCTAAAAATGTTTCTGTTTCGTACAAAGGAACTAAAATCAACATTATTGATACTCCAGGTCACGCCGATTTCGGAGGTGAGGTTGAAAGAGTTCTGAACATGGCTGATGGAGTTTGTATATTAGTTGATGCTTTTGAAGGTCCGATGCCGCAAACACGTTTCGTGCTTGGAAAGGCATTGTCTTTAGGTTTAAAGCCTTTGTTAGTAATAAACAAAGTTGATAAAGATAATTGTACGCCAGAAGAAGTTCATGAAAAGGTATTTGATTTAATGTTTGAATTAGATGCAAGCGAAGAACAATTAGATTTTGCTACAATTTATGGTTCTGCAAAAAATGGTTGGATGTCAACAGATTGGAAACAACCTACTACATCGATTATACCATTATTAGATCAGATTTTAGAAACATTCCCGCCACGTAAAATTGAGGAAGGAAATACACAAATGCTGATTACTTCTTTGGATTTTTCAACGTATGTTGGAAGAATTGCTATCGGTCGTTTAACCCGTGGTGAAGTAAAGGAAAATCAACAAGTGATTTTAGCTAAGCGCGATGGAACTCATGAAAAACATAGAATTAAAGAGATTTTTGTATATGAAGGAACTGAACGTCTTAAAGTTACTGCTGTTCAAGCTGGAGATATTTGTGCAATAACAGGAATTGAAGGTTTTGAAATTGGAGATTGTATTTGTGATTTTGAAAATCCAGAACCACTTCCAACTATCCAATTGGATGAGCCAACAATGTCAATGCTTTTCTCAATCAATGATTCACCTTTCTTCGGTAAAGAAGGAAAATTTGTAACTTCTCGTCATATTCAAGAACGTTTACAAAAAGAATTAGAGAAAAACTTGGCAATGCGTGTTTCTGATACAGACAAAGCTGATAAATGGGTTGTTTTTGGTAGAGGTGTGCTTCACTTATCTGTTTTAATTGAAACAATGAGAAGAGAAGGATATGAGTTGCAAGTTGGACAACCACAAGTTATCTTGAAGGAAATAGATGGTAAAAAATGTGAGCCAGTTGAAGAATTGACAATCGATTTACCGGAAGAGTTTTCTGGAACTGCAGTAGAAGCTGTTACAAAGAGAAAAGGTGAAATGACCAACATGACGCCAAAAGGAGCTCGAATGATTATTTCATTCCAAATTCCATCAAGAGGAATTATTGGTTTAAGAAATTACTTATTGACTCAAACTGGTGGAGAAGCAATTATGACGCACCGTTTCTTAGAATATCAAGCTTATAAAGGTGATATTCCAGGACGTCAAAATGGGTCTTTGATTTCTTTAGAATTAGGAACGTCTATTCCTTTCTCAATGAATAATCTTCAGGATAGAGGTAAATTCTTCATCAATTCGAATGAAAGTATCTATGAAGGTCAAGTAATTGGTGAAAATTCACGTGCTGGAGATTTGTGTGTGAATGTTACTAAGACGAAGAAAATGAGTAACATGCGTTCTTCTGGAGCGGATGATAAAGTTCGTTTGGTTCCACCAAAAATCTTTAGTCTTGAAGAGTGTCTAGAATACATTCAAGGTGACGAGTATGTAGAGGTTACTCCAGCAAGTTTGCGTATACGTAAAGTTTATTTGAAAGAAGCAGATCGTAAAAGATCAGGGAAATAATTTCTTGTTAAAATAAAACAAAAGGCACCTTGTATTCGTTTTGGATACAAGGTGTTTGTTTTTTGTTCAAAAAAAAAATACACACGTATTAAATGCAACATTAATTATTGTAATTTAGAGTTATAAAGCAACCTTTATGTTTGACGACGAAGACGAAGATTATTTCGAAGGAAATCTAAGTGAAGATATTGAGCGTTTCGAAGCACATTTAAAAGGCGATACAATCGGTTTTTTAGACAGTGATCGGTTAGAGGCAATCATTGATCATTATTTGATTAATAGTCAATATCCTAAAGCCAAGACGTGTGCAGATCATGCAATTGCTCAATTCTCTTTCAATCCAGTATTCCATTTAAGAAAAGCGCAAGCAATTTCAGCGATGGGACAATTAAAAGAAGCATTGGGGTTATTAGCTCAAATTGAAAAATGGGAAACTCCTTCTTGTGAGTTTTTATTGACAAAAGCATCAATTTTTAGTCAATTAAGAGATAGTAAAAATTCCATTAAATATTTCAAAGAAGCATTAATCCTCTCTGAACCTGAAGACCGCGATGAGATATATTTGGATCTTGCAATGGAGTATGAAAATGCGAATGAATACAAAAAAGCCGTTGCTGTTTTAAGAGAAGCAATAATCTATAATCCACATAACGAAGGTGCTATTTATGAAATTGCATTTTGCTATGATCAGTTAGGTGAATATGAGATATCCATAAAATGTTATTCAGATTTCATCGATGAAAACCCTTATTCATTTACTGCATGGTATAATTTGGGAAATGCATATTCTAAATTAGAAAATTTCGAGAAAGCTATTTGGGCATACGAATATTGCGTTTTAATTAACGAAGATTTTGGACCGGTATATTTTAATTTGGGAAATGCTTTCTT
>JBILYS010000176.1:0-4623 GCA_044377625.1 Crocinitomicaceae bacterium | reverse complement strand
TTCAATATGCTGATACACTGCTGGAAAAATATCCAAAATATATCAATCGAGCGATGGTGTTGGAAAGTCAAGGATTTAGTTATGATGCGTTTATTACGCCAAGAGATCCTAAAAAGGTTCGCTATTATTATGAGCTGTTATTGAAAGAAAATCCTAAGATGAACAAAGAAAAATTTGATGGTTTACAAGAACGAATGAAACATTTAGATATGACATTTGATGAATATTGTGAATACCAAATGAATGCTATTTCTGACAAATAATTATTGCTGTTAACGATGTGTTAAATAAAATTTGTGGCAGGTTTCTTGCTTTACATTTGAGATAATTGTTAACTTAAAAAATAAACTATGAAAAAGATATTCTTACCATTATTGATTGCACTTGTAGCAGTTTTATCAATGAATAAAGCAGTTGCTCAAGTTGCTCCTATTGAATCAGGAGCTAAAATGGAATTTGCAAAAGAAACGCATGATTACGGAACTCTTAAATATGGCGCAGATGGTGCTTGTACTTTTGAATTCAAAAACACTGGAGATGCTCCTTTAATTATTTCTAATGCTAAAGGTTCTTGTGGTTGCACGGTTCCAGAATGGCCGAAAGAACCAATTGCTCCAGGTGCTTCAGGTACAATCATCGTAAAATATGATACTAAACGTCCTGGACCAATTAATAAAAGTGTTACTATTACTTCAAACGCAATCAATGACGGGTATGATGAAGTAACAAAGGTGAGTACAAAAGTTATCCGTATTAAAGGAAATATTTTACCAGCTCCAGAAGGAGAAGCACCAGTAAATACATCTGGAGCACCAACAAATAACTAAAATGAGAATTTTATTTCTCGGTTTTATACTCTTAAATTCCGCCATTGGTTTTACCCAATCGGCGGAATTTTTTGTTAAAAAACCTGTTTTTAAATTTCCGAAAACAAACGAAGGAGTTGTTTTAGAGCATGTTTTTACCATTGTCAACAAAGGAAAAGCACCATTAATTATATCTGATTTTGAAGTTGAATGCTCTTGTACAAATGCCTTTTTTTCAAAAGAACCAATTCTTCCAGGTGAAACAGCCACAATAAAAATCACATTTGATACTGAGGGGAAGTATAATCTACAAGACAGAGTAATATATTTGAAGACCAATACGAAGAAAAAAACAGAAAAATTGCGTTTTATTGTCAATGTTAAACCGAAACTCTAATTCTATCGGTTATAAGTGCATATTTTTGAATAATACGAAACGTGTTAACATTGTGTTAAACAAATTTATTCAATATATAGTTTCTTTAAATTTGAATCATAAGTAATTTTAAAAAACTAAACTATGAAAAAAGTAATCTTATCATTAATCGTAATGTTCGTTGCTGTTTTGGCAATTAATAAAGCAGTAGCTCAAACAGATGCAGGAGCAAAAATTGAATTCACAAAAGAAACACATGATTACGGAACTATCAAAAATGGTGCTGATGGAACATGTTCTTTTGAATTTAAAAACACAGGAACAGAGCCTTTAATTATTTCAATGGCTAAAGGATCATGTGGTTGTACAGTGCCAGAATGGCCAAAAGAGCCTATCGCTCCAGGAGCAAAAGCTTCTATCAAAGTAAAATATGATACGAGCAGAGCAGGTGCAATTAACAAAAATGTTACTATCACTTCAAATGCTGTGAATGAGCCAACTAAAATCATTTATATTAAAGGAACCGTTTTGCCTTTACCAGAAGGTGCTGCACCAGTAAACAATGCTGGAGCTCCAACGAATCACTAAATAAAGATATATTTTATTGAAACCCTTACTTGATTTTTCAAGTGAGGGTTTTTTGTTGCTATTAACTTTTTATATGTACAAATTATTAATAAAAAGTGTTATCAAAATGTTCATAATTTCCAAAATTATCATTCAATTTCTTTGTAATTTTAGACTTCCCAATTTACACGATTCATGTATATTATATTCGATACCGAAACCACTGGTTTACCGCGTAATTGGAATGCTCCGATAACGGATACTTCCAATTGGCCTCGTGTGATTCAGATTGCATGGCAATTACATGATGAGATGGGAACAATCATTGAACACAAGGATTTTTTAATTCGTCCCGAAGGTTTTGATATCCCATTTGATGCTGAAAAAATTCACGGTATTTCAACCGAATTGGCAACCGAACATGGTGAAACACTTGAAGATGTATTATATCTCTTCAATGAGGCACTTTCAAAAGCAAAATTTGTTGTTGGTCAAAATGTTGGTTTTGATTTAAATGTTTTAGGTTGTGAATTTGTTCGTATGAACACAGAATCAATTATGGCATCAATGCCTGTATTGGATACATGTACAGAGGTTACTGCAGAATTTTGCAAATTGCCTGGAGGACGTGGAGGTAGGTTTAAATTACCGACACTAACTGAATTACATCAATTCCTTTTTCAAGAAAAATTTGCAGATGCACATAATGCAACTGTCGATGTTGAAGTAACAACAAGATGTTTCTTTGAATTGATTCGATTAGGTCATTTCTCGCTTGATAAATTACAACGAGAAGAACGATACATAGAAGATTTCAAAGCGTTTAATCCCCGACCAATTGGGTTGATTGGTTTAAAACATTTAAATCTCAAAGAGGAAAGTTTAAAATTAGCAACCAATAAATCGAGTGAATCACAAAAACTATCGGGCGATTTAGATGAAGCGAGAGAGCGACTAGAGAATGTTCCATTTGCACATTTGCACAACCATACCCAATTTTCAATTCTTCAATCATCTATTAATGTAAAAGGATTAGTTGCTACCGCTGGTAAATTAAATATGCCTGCAGTTGCGCTTACGGATACAGGTAATATGATGGCTGCATTCCATTTTGAAAAAGCAGTTGCAGAATATAACAAAGGACTAAAAGTAGAACGAGAATTAGCATTAGAAGAAGGTACTGAGTTTACAAAAAAAGAATTGCTATCAATTATTGGATGTGAATTCAATGTGTGTAAAAATCTTGAAGACAAAACACAAAAAGACAATGGTTTTCAAGTAGTCTTTTTAGCAAAAAACAAAAAAGGATATCATAATTTAATTAAACTTGCTTCATTGGCTTACACGAAAGGAATGTATTATGTTCCTCGAATTGATAAGGTAGTAATTGAACAATACAAAGAAGATCTAATCGTATTAACCGGTAATCTTTATGGTGAAGTTCCAAGTTTAATTTTAAATGTAGGTGAAACTCAAGCTGAAGAATCACTTGTTTGGTGGAAAGAACAATTTGGTGACGACTTATACATTGAGGTAATGCGTCATGGCCAAGAAAATGAAAATCGCGTTAACACAACTTTGATAAAGTTTGCAGAAAAACACGCTGTAAAATTAGTTGCGACGAATAATACCTATTACATCAATAAAGAAGATGCTGAAGCACATGATGTTTTGTTATGCGTCAGAGATAATGAACTCGTTTCTACTCCAAAAGGAAGAGGAAGAGGCTTTCGACATGGATTAGAAAACGAGGAATACTATTTCAAGAGTTCAGATGAAATGAAGGAGTTATTTCTTGACCTTCCTGAAGCAATTGAAAGCATTGAAGAAATTATAGGGAAATGTGAGCATTATGGTTTAGCACGTGAAGTGTTATTACCTGCTTTCGATATTCCTGAAGAATTCCAAGATTTAACGGATTCACAAGATGGAGGTAAACGCGGAGAAAACAATTTCCTAAGACATTTAACTTACATAGGTGCAGAAAAAAGGTACGGTGAAATAACTGATGAGGTAAGAGAAAGAATAGATTTTGAATTAGCAACAATTGCAAAAACAGGTTATCCTGGTTATTTTTTAATTGTTCAAGATTTTTGTCAAGCAGCACGAGACATGGGTGTTTCTGTTGGACCTGGACGTGGTTCAGCAGCCGGTTCCGCAGTTGCATATTGTACAGGAATAACCAATGTTGATCCAATTAAATACGATTTACTTTTCGAGCGTTTCTTGAATCCTGATCGTGTTTCCATGCCAGATATTGATATTGACTTTGATGATGAGGGGCGTGGTAAAGTGATTGATTGGGTTATTGATAAATATGGTGCGAATCAAGTGGCACAAATTATTACATATGGAACAATGGCCGCAAAATCATCTATTCGTGATACGGCTAGAGTTCTTGACCTTCCGTTGCCTGAGGCTGATCGAATCGCAAAATTAGTTCCTGATATTTCCTTGAATAAATTATTCAAATTTACAGATGCCGAATTGGCTGATAAATTAAAGAATAATCAAGATGAAATTGTAAAAGCAAAGGAATTGAAATCCATTGCGCAAGGAATTGATTTAGCATCTCAAGTTTTAAATAGAGCCCGCGAATTAGAAGGTTCGGTTCGAAATACTGGAATTCATGCATGTGGTGTCATAATTACTCCTTCAGATATTACCGATTTTGTGCCAGTTGCATTGGCAAAAGATTCGCAGATGTATTGTACGCAATATGATAATTCAGTTGCTGAATATGCTGGTCTTTTAAAAATGGACTTTCTTGGATTAAAAACACTTACTTTAATTAAGTATGCTGTAAAAAATATCTTAGAAATAAAAGGAATTCAACTTGATCCAGATAATTTTCCGGTTGATGATGAAAAGACC
>JBILYS010000020.1:0-13043 GCA_044377625.1 Crocinitomicaceae bacterium | reverse complement strand
TATATTATTAAGTGAGAAACAAGATCAGTTATTGCAAACGATTATTTCACGAACACAAATACTTAAAATACCAAGAATTAATACTGATGACTTAACCATTTATTTGCGGAAAGATCAAACCGTTTCTTTATCAAACATTGAAAGTATAGTTGCTAGGGTTGAAGGGGATCTTTTGAAGGCAAAGGAATTAATGGGTACCCACAAAGAATTGGATGAAAACCGTGAGTTGTTTATCCAATTAATGCGCGTGTGTTTTAAAAAAGACGTTATTCCAATGCTTGATTGGGCAGAAAACATTGCTTCAATTAGCAAAGAGCGGCAGAAAATATTTTTGCAGTATTCGCTCCATATGTTTAGACAAAGCATATTGCGGAACTATACAGATAATCAGTTAACGAAAGTGTCAGATGAAGAAGAGGCATTTTTAACCAAATTTGCGAAATTTGTTTCGGGAAATAACTTAAATGATTTCATGGAAACCTTCAACGATGCACATTATCATATTGAAAGAAACGCTAACACAAAGCTATTGTTTACAGACTTATGCTTTAAAGTTATGCGATTTATTCACTTTGCATAGTTAATAGCCTATTTTATTCGTACAAACGATACTGTTATTATTTTCTTATTTTTACACAAACAAAAAATGAATTATGGGCTGTTCAAATTGCAGTAGTGAAGGAGGAACTCCTCGCGGATGTAAAAATAATGGCACTTGTAGTTCTGGAGGATGCAATAAGCTTGAGGTGTATGATTGGTTAGCAAACATTGCTTTACCAAACGGTCAAACAGCCTACGATATAGTTGAAGTTCGATTTAAAAATAGTCGAAAAAGTTTCTTTAGAAACGCAAAAGGATTTAGTTTACAAGTTGGCGATGTTGTCGCTGTTGAAGCTAGTCCGGGATATGACATTGGTGTTGTATCGGTTGTTGGAGAACTTGCCAGAATTCAAGTGAAAAAGAAAGCTTCAGGGTTTAAACCAATGGAGGCAAAGAAAATTTTGAGAATTGCAACTCAAGATGATATTGATAAATGGGTAAACGCACGATCTCTTGAAAAAGAAGTGATGTATGTTTCACGTACATTAGCCGTTAATTTAAATTTGGAGATGAAAATCTCTGATGTTGAATATCAAGGGGATTTAACCAAAGCAACATTTTATTATACCGCTGAAACACGTGTTGATTTCCGTCAGTTGATTAAAGACATGTCTGAAAAATTCAAAGGTCGAGTTGAAATGCGTCAAATTGGATCAAGGCAAGAAGCATCAAGACTTGGAGGAATTGGTTCATGTGGTAGAGAATTATGTTGTTCAACATGGTTAACAGATTTTAGATCTGTTTCTACTTCGGCAGCACGTTACCAGCAATTATCATTAAACCCTCAAAAATTAGCGGGTCAATGTGGGAAATTGAAGTGTTGTTTGAATTATGAGCTTGACATGTATTTAGACGCTTTTAAAGCTTTCCCAAAATCAGATGTAAAACTTCAAACGGAAAAAGCAAATGCTTATCATGTTAAAACAGATGTATTTAAACGACAAATGTTTTATGGCTATGAAGGTGGCGTTGGAGGTTTAATAGCGTTAACGCCAGAACGTGTTAAGGAAATAATCAAAATGAATTCTGAAGGAAAAAAACCGAAGGAATTGAACGAATATGTGATGGAAGTGGTTGTCAAAGAACCAGATTATGACAATGTTGTTGGTCAGGATAGTTTGAATCGTTTTGAACATGCTTTTAAAGCTAAGAAAAAGAAGAAAAAACCTGGAAACCGACCAAATAACGATAATCAACCAAAGGTTAATCAGCCAAATCAAAATAATGTACAAGCCCAAACACCTACAGTTGAGGGTGAAAGAGCTCCAAATCCAGCAAATAAGAGAAGAAATAAGCGGCCAAACAATAGACCAAAAGGTAATCCTAACGCAACGAATAATGAAAAGAAGGAGTAAGGCCGTTGTACTATTTAGTTTAGCATTTTTAATCTCTTGTGAAAGTGCCCCTACTTTTGAAAAATCATATGTTTTCGAAAACAAGGAATGGAAGCAAGATGTAAAACCGTCTTTTACTGTTGACATAAAAGACGCAAGCAAAGACTATGATTTTGTGCTTACTTTAAGAACCACTACAGAATATAAATACAGTAATTTGTGGGTTTATATGAATACAAAAACACCAAATGGTGAGAAGGCACGAGAACCATTTGAAATAAAAATTACGAATCCTGATGGCTCTTGGATTGGAAAGAAAACGGGTACTATCGTAGAGAATTCATTAAATTTTAAGAGAAGAAAACTTCCGTTGAAAGGGAAATATACTTTTATCTTAGAGCAAGGAATTACGGAATCTAAAATTGACCAAGTACTGGATATTGGCTTAGTCGTTACCGAAGCAAAGAAACTTTAACCCTACTTTTTCTTCTTTTTCTTATAACTAAGGTTGTAAGCATAGTTGATCGATAAGATATGTTTCCTAGAAGGATTTGGTAGGTTTATTTTTTGATCGAACAAATAACCTACAGAAATTTCGTGAGGACTATCAAATTCGAAGTCAATACCAATAAATGTACGATATTTAGTAAATCTTTGCCCCAATGGGCCAAATGTTGGATTGTAAAAGAATTCAATATTAACAACAGGTGTTATAAAACTGTTATTAATATCAAACGTAATTTGGGGCTTCCAACGAATAGCTTGGTCATATTCTGAATCATAATCCGATGAAGAGATTAACCGATCAAATGAATATTGGTATCTTAATCGTGCTGAAAAAGAGAAACGATTTAGCACATGTTTAAATTCAGCATTTAAATTTAAACGATTCGTAAAGGAGTAATTTCCGTATTTATTTAGAGCAAATATTGCTCTATAATCCAAAGATGGCCGAAACCACTTCGTAACTTTATATTTGAGTGAAACTTGTGGAAAATAAATTTGATCATTCGAGCCACCAATTCGAGCGGTGAAAGATGCGGCCCAATCAAGTTTCTTATTTATACTTCCTTTTAAACCAATAGAAGTCCAACTTTTACCTGAACTTTGTTGGCTAATTGATAAAAAAGGTAAACATATTGAAAACAAAAGTACACGAAACATGTTACAATTTTTTTGTGTCAATTGTACCCAAATCAACTGTTGTTTTCTTTCCTGAAATAGTTGCAGTTACCAATACTTCACTTTTACCACCCGGAACACTATTGTTATCTTCATATACAAAAATAGTGTATTCACCCTCTTCTAAATAGTTAAACTCAAAACTCCCATCATAGCTCGTTTTTATTCTATCATTGTAAAAAGTTTTTCCTGCACCATAAACGATATAAACATCTAATTCTGCACCAGGATATTCTGAAACTAATGTGCCTACAACACTATATTTTTTTACGTTAATTGTTCCTTTGATTGTGGAAGAACCACCTTGACCTTCTACTTTTTTACAAGAATTAAAAAAGAAAAAAGCAACTAAAATTAATGAAAGAGAGATTATTTTTTGCATGTTATTTATACTATTAAATTTATCGAAAAATATAGGAATACAACCATTCAACTGTTTTATTCGTCACTAAATTAGATAATAATTTAATATTATGGTAATATTAACCTAAATTAGGTCCTGAAAAAAGACTTTTGCAAAACTAAATACTAGAAAATGAAATCAATATTTTACGCATTTATACTTTTAACAATCTCCTTTACAGCGAGCTCCCAAGTAATTATAAATGAATATTCCTGTTCTAATATGAACGGAATCACTGATGCTTATGGTAACAGAGAGGACTGGGTTGAGTTGTATAATATGGGGGCTGCACCAGTTGATTTAACGGGTTACTACCTTTCTGATAAATCAACTAATTTGCAAAAATGGATGATTCCAAGTGGTTCAATTGCTGCCAATGGATACAAGATGGTGTATTGCTCAAAGAGAAATACTGTAAATGGTGCACAATATCACCCAAACTTTAGCTTAACGCAAACAACGGGGGATTGGATTATATTAGTGAACTCCACTCTGAATGTTTCGGATTCAATAAAAATAGTGCATATGACAAAGGCCGATCATTCTGCTGGAAGGTCTACAAATGCTGCTCCTGATTGGAAATTATTTACAACACCAACGCCAAACGCAGCGAATGTTGGTGCTCAAAACTTTTATACACCAACTCCTGTAATAAGCCTTGCTCCTGGATTTTATCCCGTAGCCCAATCTGCATCAATTACTTGTTCGGATCCAACAGCAACAATTCGATATACAACAAATGGACAAAATCCAACAGCAACATCTACTTTGTATGCTGGACCAATTGCGATTAATGCAACGATGGTACTAAGGGCTGCAGCATTCAGCACAAATCAAGCATCTTTCATTGAAACAAATTCATACTTTATAAATGTTACCCATCCCATTCCAGTAGTTTCCGTATGCAGTCAAGGGGTTTTTAATCTTGTTGCAAACGGGAATCAAACACCAGTAGTAGGAGCCTTTGAATTATTTGAACAGAACGGAGCCTTTATAGATGAAGGACAAGGAGATTTTAACAAGCATGGAAATGACTCATGGTCTTATGATCAACGTGGATTTGATTACATCACAAGAGATGAATTTGGATATGCCGCAGGTTTAGAGCATCAAATCTTTCCAGATTCACCAAGAGATCAATTTCAACGGGTTATTTTAAAACCTGCTGCGAGTGATAATTATTCATTTGAAAATGGAGCTCATATTCGAGACGCTTTTATTCATACACTTTCTATTAGAGCAGGAATGAATCTAGATGAAAGAACTTGGAGACCCTGCGTCGTCTATTTAAACGGAGTATATTGGGGCGTATATGAAATACGTGAAAAAGCCGATGATCACGATTATACTGATTTTTATTTTGATCAAAATAAATTTAATTTACAGTATTTAAAAACGTGGGGGGCAACTTGGGAAGAATATGGTGCGCCGAATGCTCAACCAGCATGGAACTCTTTAAGAAACTTTATTTCTACTAATAACATGGGTGTACCTGCAAATTTTGCAAATGTGGACACATTGTTAAGTTGGAGATCGTTGTGTGATTATTTTGTGTTTAACTCTTATGTAGTAAATCAAGACTGGTTAAATTGGAACACTGCTTGGTGGAGAGGAATGGATCCAAATGGAAACCATAGAAGATGGAGGTATACACTTTGGGATATGGATGCTACTTTTGGGCATTATATTAATTATACAGGTATTCCAGACCCAACAGCTAATGCCGACCCATGTAATGTTGAAAATTTACCAAATCCTGGGGGACAAGGACATACGGAAATTTTGGAAAAACTCATTAATGAAAACCCCGTTGTTGAGCAATATTACATTACTCGGTATATTGATTTAGTTAATACGCATTTTTCTTGTGATTATATGCTAAATCTATTAGACAGCATGGTGGCAGAAATTGACCCAGAAATGACGGCCCAGTGTGCAACTTGGGGAGGAACATATACTGGATGGCAATCAAGGGTCACGCAACTTAGGAATTTTATTACTTTACGCTGTACTGCGCTCGAACAAGGTTTAATAGATTGTTATAGTTTAACAGGACCTTATGCAACGACTTTTGATGTTTCACCGCCTTTATCTGGAGAAATTAAAGTTAATTCTGTTTGGGCACCATCCTATCCTTGGGCAACATCTTATTATGGCGGTATTACGACTAATATTATCGCTCAACCATTACCTGGATTCATGTTTGATCATTGGGAGTATACAACAGGACCTTTATCGAATGTTATTACTGAAGACACAAATAGCTTGAACATTACAGGATTAGAAAATATTGTAGCATTTTTTGTTCCTGATAATCCAGATATCGATGGTGATGGATGTTTAAATGTTGATGAAGTTATTGCCGGGACAAATCCAAACAATCCTGATACAGACGGCGATGGTGAAAATGATTGTGCCGAAACAGGAGTTGATCCAGCAAACCCATTAGACACTGATGGTGATGGAATAATTGATGCTTTGGAATCTTCACTTGTTGATACGGACGGAGACGGTGTAAACGATGAAACAGACCCCGCTAATACGGATCCTTGTATTCCAAACCCTAATGCTGGTCCATGTGATCAAGATGGCGATGGTTTAACAAATACACAAGAGGTAACAGCAGGAACAAGCCCAACCAATCCAGATACGGATGGAGATGGAATTAATGACGGAGCTGAAATAACAGCCAGTTCAGACCCACTGAACCCATGTGATCCTGATGAATTCTTCCCAGGCTGTCAAACGGATTCAGATGGTGATGGTTTATTGGACGCTCAAGAAGGAGTCTTAGGAACAGATCCAAATAATCCTGATACAGATGGTGATGGTCTGAATGACGGTGTAGAAGTTGGAAATGGAACAGATCCATTGGATGAATGTGATCCAAATAGTTCAGGAGTAAATTGTATCAATGGTATTTATTTACCTTCAGGATTCTCTCCTAATGGCGCGGGAAATACTCTAAACGAAAACTGGACAATTATAGTAGGAAAAGATGTTAAATCCTTTACTCTTTCTGTTTATGATCGTTGGGGTAATTTAATATTAAAGTCAGACGACAAGAATTTCAAATGGGACGGCTCATACAAAGGTCAACCTTGTAATGCAGGCGTTTACGCTTATATTCTTGAAGTGAATTATGTGAATGGAACTAGCGAAACACGTTCTGATAACGTTACTTTAATTCGATAAAAGATGAAAAAGACACTTTTATCATTGTCGTTGTTTGCTGTGTTTGGATTGAATGCGCAAGATTTACATTTTACGCAAACAGCTCAGACACCCTTATTAATTAATCCAGCAGCGGCTGGTGTTTATGACGGTTGGGAACGTGTTATTATTAATCACAGGAACCAATGGTTGGGAGCAGGAACGCAATTCATGACCACGTCGATTGCAGCAGATGCCAATTTTGGTAAATCAAGAATGAATGACAAAGCATATGTTGGTTTAGGCCTTATGTTTTATAACGATATCGGCGGAAACTCGAAGTTTGGAAGTCAAACAGGTTCATTGACACTAAGTGGTATTTTACCAATGGGTGGTTCGGGTCACTCATTATCTGCTGGAATTCAAGGTGGTTTTGGTTCTAGAAAAGCTGATTTTTCGAATTTGACGTTTACCTCTCAATGGAACGGAACGAGCTATGACCAAACAATTGCTTCTGGTGAGGCAAACGGTATGGCGTCGTTTAGATATTTGGACGCTTCTGCAGGAATTTATTATGTTTTTGATGGCGGGCAATCGTCATTTAGCAGAAACAATGATTTTAAATTTCAATTGGGTGTTGGAGGTTTTCATTTGAACAAACCTGAATTGAAATATACCACTGTTACCGCGGGAAATTTGTACCGCAAATTTGTAATTCACACAAGTGTAATATCAGATATAGCGAATACGGATTGGTCAATTGATGCAAGCGCAGTCCAGTTTATTCAAGGGCCACATCTTGAAACGATTCTTGGTTTAATGCTAAGACGACGGTTCCAAAATGGCACAAAGATTACAGGATATTCACAAGATGCGTATTTTGGTTTTGGAACGTATTATCGGTTTAAAGATGCAATATCACCATCCATAATGGTTGATTTTAAAGGATTTAAATTTGCCGTTTCTTATGATGTTACTGTTTCAACCATGCGAAAAGCATATACAGGCGGATCACTTGAATTTTCGCTTTCATATACGAATTTGAGTCACGCATTGTTTAAGACAAGAGGAAGATTTTAATTGAAACCCATCTAGCAAAAAGCGGATGGGTTTTTTATTAAAAAAAGAATTTATAGTAAGAAAACGGACATCGAACTTCGGTCATCGAGCTTGTCGAGATGTCGAAGTAATCGAGATGCAGTTTATCTTCTCACCAGCGACCTGAAAAACTTGAAAATGTATTTACGAAATAAAAACATAATCAAAAGATAAGGAATCAGCATTAAGTATAAAATTCCCGAATTAATGCTAGATCCAAAAGATGCTTCTTCTAATTCACTTCCTTGTTCAGCCATCAATTTACATTGAGAACAACCCTGCGCTATAAGCTCATTATCACCTAAAACGATGAAAAACAATACGGCTAAAACAATCCATTTTTTCATACTACAAAAATACCACTTTTATTCATTAAGTATTCATTAAAGTGACGAATTTAGAGGGAAAATCCATTTAGATTTATTAGAATTAAAAACTCCGTAGGAGTGGAATGTTTTTAGCGACGGATGCAGTCCGTCGTTAAAAAGACAACAAAAATCGTAATCGTTTTTGGCGTGCGTTTTTGAATAAAAACCATGACAAAAACAAATAATTGGTGAAAGTTTTATAGGGAACGGTAGTGATCAATGAGTGTCGTATAATTCCCAATAAGGAAATTCAATTAACTTTGTAATACCGAGCAAAAGTCAATATATGAAGTATTTAATTTTTCTAATTCCTTTTTTCTTCGTTTCCTGTTCCGACTTGAAACCAACAAAATCGCTTCCAAAAGATCTTGATAGTTTATTAGTAATGTTTCCTGACAGCCTTGAAATAATTATTCTCCACGGAAATAAAATGATCAAGGATCTAAAATTTGAAAAAGCAATGGCAGATGGCGCTAAGGCTTTTCGCATGGATAAAAATAGAATTGATGCGCGTATGCTGTATGCAGATGTGTTGAATAATCGCCCGTCACGCTCACCAGATGATATTGCTACAGCACAAACACAATACAAGTACATTATAAAAAAACAAGCAAAAAACACCAAGGCCTTAATTGGATTGGCCTCAACCTACAGCCAACAAATGGATTTCGAAAAGTCATTTAAATATGTTAATATGGCTTTACGAGTTGATCCAAAATACCGAGATGCGTATGTAATGAAGGGATCCAACTACTTGTTTTTAGGAAAAAAGGATTTAGCAAAATCGTCGTATGAAACGGCAGTTCAACAAGATCCAACATTTTATGAAGCCTACTTAATGCTTGGTTCTCTCTATCAGTCGGAAAACGATAAAATTTGCATTGAATACTATAAAACGGCCGTGCAACTCCAACCTAAAAATCCAGAAGTATTATTTTCATTGGCATATGCTGAACAAATTTTTGACGAACCAGAAAATGCTTTAGAGATTTACCGTCAAATGATTCGTGTCGACACGTCTTTTTACCAAGCCTTGAATCAAATTGGTGTGATTAAGCAATACAATTACAAAGATTTAGACAGTGCAAT
Organism: Crocinitomicaceae bacterium; assembly: GCA_044377625.1. Taxonomy (GTDB): domain Bacteria; phylum Bacteroidota; class Bacteroidia; order Flavobacteriales_D; family Crocinitomicaceae; genus M0103. The sequence goes on along the minus strand of JBILYS010000020.1, from coordinate 3,816 downwards.
TTACTATTACAATTCAGCATTGCAAACGGAACCACGTTTTGTGGAAGCATGGCACAATCTAGGAACATGCTTTGAAGAACAAGGAAACGTTACAAGAGCGTTACAATCGTATGCAAAAGCATTGAAATACAATCCAGAATTTAAATTGTCTCGTGATAGAGCGAATGCGCTGAAATGATATTTATTCAATAAAGCTTAATTGAGCCGTTGTTAGTATGCCATAAGTCGAATTTATACCCCTTTAGGGGTTATATGTTTTTAGCGCTGGATGGAATCCAGCGAAAAAAACATGAAATAAATCCCTTTTTGGCGTGTATCCGCCGTTTGGCGGATCATGACAAAAAGATTTTGCTTAAAAAGAATAATTAAAATATGAAACGTTTAAATCCTAAAATCATTCAGCTTATTGGCGATGCAGTTATTCCATTATTGGGTTTTTTCTGGTGGAATTGGAGTTTGTATTTTATCGTACTATTTTACTTACTCGATTATTTGAGCAACGAAGTTATTCTTAACCTGAAATCAAAAAAAATTACAACTTTTCAAGAAATCAATTCTAAAATTTGGATTCAAAAAGCATCTCTGAGTTTTTTGTTATTCCTTTTAGGAATTGTTCTGGTGCACCTTTCAATGAAAATGGTGCATCCACAAATTGATTTTTACAAAGAATTCATTCAGTTTTTAAGTTACAAAGACATGGGAATGGCTCAAGGTTATTTCTTGCTTCCATTAATTGCTTTAGTTGGATTTCAGCGCTATAAAATGGAGTTTTTAATGCCAGCGAGATTCAAAACACTAACGATTCCAACCCTTTGGGCCTCTCATTTAAAAATGCAATTTACCCTGATTGGTTGTGTGGCTTTTACAATTGGTTTTCAATCGTTGATAGCGCTACCTGAAACAGTTTATATTATTGGAATTGTTGTGGTAACGAGTGTGTATCAGTTGGTTGATAAAAAATAAAATAGACGAAAATTTGCTGGTTAGAGAATGAATTGTTAAATTCATTCTCTAACCACAGCGCAATTGCCACTGAACTGAACCCAACGGAAACCACCGCGGACACGTCTATAGTGTATAGATATTGAAACTAGTTTACATAGACTATCACTATGAAATTAATTAAATCTTTTTATAACAATACTTATCAATGAAGCACACCCTGTTTATATTCTTTCTTTGTTGTGTTGTTGGGGCTAATTTTGCTCAGAATCTGGTAATCAATGGTGATTTTGAATTGTATGATTCATGTCCTACATCAATAGGTTCCGTGAATGGTTTTGTGCAAGATATTTATAACCCTCAAAGTTCAGGTACATCTGATTATTTCAACGCCTGTTCACCTTCTATGAATAATTGTTTAAATCCAGGATCTTGCTCAGTACCAGCAAATTCTTTGGGATTTCAATACCCTTTATCTGGAAATGGGATGATGGGTCATTTTGTATCTTACACAATAGAAAACTACCATGAATATTTTGTTTGTAAACTCAGTCAAACAATGGAAAAAGATTCATTATACGAAATTTCATGTAATGTTGTAAGAGCAAATCATTGTAAATATGCTACAGATAATTACATGGTAGCTTTTACACAAAACCCTGTACCAATGAATAATATGTCTCATCAGACAATTTATTTAAATGGCGTTAACATCAACCATACAGGTTTTATTAAAGACACCTTAAACTGGACAAAACTTAGACATTATTACAAAGCAAATGGTACAGAAAACTATCTTGTTTTTGGCAGTTTTCTAGACAATGAATTTGTGTCAACTATTTCAATAGAAGGAGACGTTTTATTTTGCCCAAATCAACTTACCATGGATTTTGGAGCCTATTATTATGTAGACGCTGTCTCCGTTGAAAAACGACCGGAAGTAACTTTTTTCCCAAACGTGTTTTCTCCAAACAATGATGGAATAAATGATACATTCGAAAGTCTTATTTCAGGATACAAACTGATTGGGTTAAGGATTATCAATCGATGGGGAGAAACGGTTTTCAGCACAAATACAAGCGATGAAGAATGGAATGGTGAATTTGCCGACAAATCATGTACCGAAGGAGTTTATTTCTATTATGCAATATTTCTAGATGAAGAAGTAAATCAAGAACTAATTAAACAGGGAAGCGTGACATTGATGAGATAAACTCATTAATATGAAAAAACTAATTTTTTTAACTATTATACTTGCCAACAATGTTGTTTTGGCGCAAGATCCAAATTGGCAAACAACTGGGAATAACATAATTGGATCAAGATGGATTGGAACAAATAATCCTTTTCCTTTTCGAATTTACACGAACGGAACACATAAAGCTTCGTTCACGTATGATGGAACTGAATACGCAGACGGCTCATCAGGTCCAGGTAATGGTTTGAGAATTTTTAATCAAACCAACAACTCAAACCCAATAGGCGTTTTAGACTTACTTACATCAGGTGGAAATAAAACCCACGTTGGTTTCGGACGTAATGGATCAATAACAGGTGCTGGTACTGGTAATCGCATGGAGTATTATGCTGCTGGTTTGGGTTTTTGGTTCAATGCACAAGGTGGCAGAGCCATATGGACCATCAACGGAACTGAAAATGCACGGATGGGAGTGAATTCTTATTGGCGTTTTGGCGCAAATGGATCATCATCAGATGCTACTCGAAGGGTTGAGATAGTTGATGGAAATCAACAATTGCGTTTAAAACAAGCAACAGGAGCTGGTTTCGCAGAATTTTATGTGCGTCCTAATGGTCGTTTACTAATCACACCAAGTGGTAATAATACTGGTTTTACGGACATAGATAATTTGACTTATAATCCTACTGAAAGAATAGATGTTGATGGTACTGCAAGATTTAGAAATGTACCAACTGCCATTCCTGATGCACTTTTTGTTGGTGAACAAGTTACGGGTCTAAATGATTTAAATGTAAGAAGACTTGATTTCACGGGTAATGCAAACGATGTTTTACAAGGAAACGGAACCTGGGGAACTGGAGCAAGTCCAATTAATGCAAACAACGGAATTACACTCACTGCTGCGGATGAAATCCAAATAGGAGAGGTATATAATACTGCGCAAACAGTACCTCTTTTAAACAACCGAGAGGTTAGAATGAATAATAAACATTTTGTTTTTTCACGTCGTAATATTGGGAACACAGGAAAAGTTGGGATAGGTTTGATTTTTCCTTCAATGCCATCTCAAAGGCTGGATGTTGATGGAAATGCACGATTGAGAACACTTCCATTGGCAGTGAATCAAGCATCAGCATCGGTAAATAAAATTGTAATGGTTGATTCAACGGGAGTATTAAGATGGTCAAATTTTGTACCCTCAATATTTGGAACAATTTGCTCTGACACTGTAAATTCAATTTTTACAGAACATCGTAAAGTTAATTTGAATGACAATAATTTTTATTTTGAAGGAAATTCAGATACAACTGAAAACAATAATGTAGGTTTTGGTTGGGCATGTGGCACACCTTTAAAGGCAAAAGTAGATGCTATTCAATATGGAGAAGGTGGAATTGGTGGTAGTTTTATGGTCTTTGAAAATTGGCAAAATGGTATAAATAACATGAATCCAACAGGTGTTATAGGAGTAGCAAATGGAAATGGTAATGGAGGAGCAGGTTATGTCGGAGTAAATGGTTTAGCATTGGGTTCGAATAGTGCTTATTGTTATGGTATTTATGGATCTGCAGGAAACTCGGCTATTAATAGAGCAGGGTTTTTTAATGGAGATGTCGAAATTATTAATGGTTTTTTAACTTCTGACCAGCAATTTAAAACAAATACAACGGCTA
>JBILYS010000175.1:0-4640 GCA_044377625.1 Crocinitomicaceae bacterium | reverse complement strand
TTGCAGAATTTTCCAAATCTCTATCAAACATATACATTCCTCCTTTGTCCCCGCCTATCAATTTTAGTTTATCTAAAACTGTTCGTGCTAAGGCCTCTTCTTCTAACTGCTCTGAAACGTACCATTGTACAAAATTATGTGTAGAATAATCTTTTTCTTGCAGACAAATATCAACTAAATTGTTAATACTTTCTGTTACCATAATTTCATGCGCCAATAATAATTCAAAAACATTTACAAGATCTTTAAATTCTTTTTGTGGTTGTCCAATCGCGGGAATTATTGCTTTTCCTCCTCGTTCGTTTACAAATTTTACAAGTTTTAACATGTGAAACCGTTCTTCATCAGAATGAGAATACATAAATTTAGCCGTTCCGTTTAAACCATTATTTTCAGCCCAAGAGGCCATTGCTAAATAAAACTGAGAGGATGTTGCCTCTTTTTCAATTTGATCATTTATTGCATCTTCAACGCGCTTGTTCATATTATCTTGTTTTTTACAAAGTTATCAATCTTCATTAGATGATTTTATCATTCGTGCATATTCTTTCAACAGCACTTTTTTAGTTCCGTTTTGAACTGCTATTTAGCAAAAATTGCTTTAACTTCGCATATATGTCAAGAAATAAGCAAAATAAACCTAGTAAAATGAAGAGCAGCCTCACGCATGTTGTGAGAAAATGCTTTGAAAAAAATCCAGATAGTGTTCTGAGTCACAAACAAGTTTGTGCTTTGATTGATGTTAGGGAAAATGCTTTAAGAAAATTAGTTTTTGATATTTTAGAAGAACTATGTCAACAAAGTGTTTTACAAAGACACGCGCATGGGGTATATGCTTTGAATTCAAAAGACGATTCTATTGAAGGTTTTATTGAATTAACTGCTCGTGGTGCCGGTTTTGTTGTAAGTGACGATGAGGAAAATGATTTGTATATAGCCCCTCAAAATATAGGGCAAGCACTCAATGGCGACCGAGTTAAGGCACGCGTTTTTAAGCGAGGAAAAACAAGGAACGAAGGAGAAGTTACTGCTGTCTTATCAAGAGAACGCACACAGTTTGTTGGAACCTTAGAAATTCATGAAAAATTTGCTTTTTTAATTCCTGACAATTTAAAAGCGGGAACTGATATTTATATTCCTAAAGAAAAATTAAATGGTGGGAAACAGGGCGATAAAGCATTGGTTAAAATTACTGTTTGGCCTAAAACATCCAAAAACCCTTATGGAGAAGTCGTTGAAGTATTAGGTAAATCCGGCTCCAACGATACAGAAATGATAAGCATTTTATGTAACCATGGTATAGATTATAAGTTTCCGCAAGAAGTATTGGCAGAAGCAGAAGTTATTGGTTTAGACTTAGATCAGGAGGAAGTTGCAAAACGTCGTGATTTCCGTCCAATTACAACTTTTACTATTGATCCTGTTGATGCAAAAGATTTTGACGATGCTCTATCTTTTAAAGAATTAGAAAACGGTCATTTAGAAATTGGAATTCATATCGCTGATGTGAGTAATTATGTTCGGCCAGGAAGCGCGATGGACACAGAAGCGTTAAAGCGTTCAAATTCTGTTTATTTAGTGGACAGAGTTGTTCCAATGCTGCCCGAACAATTATCCAATATGGCTTGTTCTCTTCGTCCAAATGAAGATAAATTTAGTTTTTCGGCGGTTTTTGAAATGGACGAAGAAGGTAAGGTTTATAACCAATGGTTTGGTAAGACGGTAATCCATTCTGACCGTCGTTTTAGTTACGAAGAAGCGCAAGAAATTATTGAAGGAAAAGAAGGAGATTTTAAGAAAGAAATTCTTGTTCTCGATAAAATAGCTAAAATTTTGCGAAAAGCACGGCTAAAACATGGGGCGTTAAATATTGAATCTGAAGAAATGCGATTCAAATTAGATGAAAAAGGGCACCCAGAAGAGGTGGTAATTAAAACGTCAAAAGATGCCAATAAATTAATTGAAGAGTTCATGCTTTTGGCAAACAGAAAAGTTGCAACCTTTGTTTCTGAGCCAAAAAAAGGTAGGGATCAAGTTCCATTTGTTTATAGAGTGCACGATAAACCAAGTCTTGAAAAGATTGCCGTTTTCAATATCTTCATAGATAAATTTGGGTATAAACTTGATTTTTCTAATCCTGATCAAATTGCTTCAAGCATCAATAGACTTTTAGACGATATTCGTTTAAAAAACGAATATTCATTGATTCAAACCATGGCTATTCGTTCAATGGCTAAAGCTACCTACGAAACGACTAATATTGGTCATTACGGTTTAGCATTTGATTATTATACGCACTTTACATCTCCAATTAGACGTTATGCTGATTTAATCGTTCATAGGATCTTACAAGAAGAATTAACAACAAAAAAACACCGTTATGGTAAAGACTTAGACGAGGTTTGTAAACGTATTTCTCGAATGGAAAGGAAAGCTGTTGAAGCTGAACGAGAATCAACAAAATATTTCCAAACCCTATTTGTACAAGACCACATAGGAGAAGAGTTTCTGGGAACGGTTTCTGGAATTGCGGAGTTTGGGCTTTTTGTTAAAATGGATGATAATTATTGTGAGGGAATGGTTCCAATGAATGATATTCCTGGTGATCGCTTTTCTTTCAATGCTGATAAATATTGTATAATTGGTGCGCGCACAAAAAAAGAATACAACTTTGGGGACAAGGTTAAGGTTCGAATTTACGAAGTTCACCCAAGAAAAAGACAAATAGATTTAGAATTAATCGTTGATTAAACGGTTTTAATTCTATTATTTAAATCATCACGAAACGAACCGCCAATAGGAATTACTTTTTTATCATTTTCTAACGTTAGATTAGGAAATTCTATTGTGGCTATTTTGTCTAAACGCACTATAAACGAGCGGTGAACTCTAATAAAATCAGCTATTCCCATTTTTGACTCAATGTCCTTCATGGTTGAATGAATTGTAAATCGGGTGTCTATCGTATGAATTACAACATAATCTTTTAACGCTTCTATATAAAAAATTTCACTCGTGTTTAATTTAACAAGTCTACTGTTAGATTTAACAAAAATAAAATCATTTGATGCTTCTTTATTCTCAACAATAGAATATAATAAATCTCTTTCCTTAATTATTTCTCTTTCCTTTGCGTGCTTATAGATTGCCATCTCAATAGATGTGTGAAGGTCTATCTCTTTGAAAGGTTTTATGATATAGCCATAAGGCTCTGTAATTTTTGCTTTTGACAAGGTTGATTCATCGGCATAGGCTGTTAGAAAAACAACAGGAATAGATAATTCAGATTTAATTATTTCTGCGGTTTCAATTCCATTCATAGCACCTTTAAGCATAATATCCATTAGGACAAGGTCTGGGCGCTCTTCTCTTGCTATCTCTATTGCTTTTTCACCTGTTGCTGATGCACCAACAACATTGTACCCTAATTTATTCAAACTATATTGAATATCTTTAGATACAATTGATTCGTCTTCTACAACTAGAATATTAATTTTTGACATGCTATTTATGGTTTGTCCTTTTCAAATGTAATCAAATATTTTGTTCCTTTTTCGTTCAATATTTTTATTTCACCATCTAATTGTTCTACTAATGTAGAAACTAATTGTAAGCCAAGAGAGTTTGACTTAAATATTTCAAAATTTGATGGTAAACCAACGCCATTATCTTCTATTTTTAATTCTATAATTCCTTGGTTTTCTTTTAGTCCTATAAATATTTCACCCTCACTCCTATTTATAAATGCATATTTAATTGCATTCGTTATTAATTCATTTACTAATAACCCACAAGGAATTGCTTGATCTAATAATAAATTAATTGACGTCAATTCTGTTCTTAAATTAATTGTAATTGGAGTAATATGGTAAGAAGAAATTAATTTTGTGGTTAAATTTTGTAAATAACTGGCAAAATCAATGGAAGAAAAATTAGTTGTTAAATATAGGTTTTCGTGAATTGTTGCCATTGAATGAATTCTATTTCTACTTTCCTCTAATATTTCTAACGTTCTTTCATCAGAAACAAAAGAACTTTGCAGGTTCAAAATACTTGAAATAACCTGCAAATTATTTTTTACTCTATGGTGGATTTCTTTTAGGAGTACTTCTTTTTCTTTAAGGGAATCTTTGATTTGATTTTCTGTGTTTTTCTTGTCTGTAATATCATGAGCAACCAAAGATATTTCTATCACTTTTCCTTCAATATCAAAAATTGGATTTATAAATAATTCAATCCATCTTTCGTTTGCTTTTGATGAAAATTTTGTTTCAATTTGTTTGGAATCACCACTCATAACGTTCTTTAGCATTTTTCTGAAAAATCTTAATTCCCTTTCTTCAAACAATGTTTTAAAAAAGACACTAAAAGAGGTGTTAACTTCCATTTTTTGTTGCGTCAAATAATTAAAATAATTTTGACAGTGCGTATTAAATGACGAAAATTTTAAATCTGTATCCAGTGTTAATAATAATGTGTTGGATGAACTATCGAAGATTGCATTGCTTCGAATGAATTGTTCTTTTAATAGTTTTTCTGTTTTTATCCTTACTTTAATTTCTTTTTCAAGTCTTTTATTAGATTCCTCTGCAATTTCAGCTCTAATAATTTCTTTTGACAATTCATTTCTAAGGGAGACA
>JBILYS010000174.1:0-4642 GCA_044377625.1 Crocinitomicaceae bacterium | reverse complement strand
TGTTGGGAATAAAGTTCCCCGTTCTTATGTAATGGTGAAATTGGATGCTCCAATGAAAAAGGGAATGAAGTATTGCGTAAAATTTTATGTTTCATTAGCAGAGGCGTCAAAATATTCGTCTAATAAAATTGGTGCAAATTTCTCTAAAAAAGATTTTGCAACAGAAGACAAAACGAGTATCATTGACGTTGCACATGTATTGCATCCTGATAACGATACAAAAACGATTAATCAACAATTCAGTTGGGAAGAAATCTGTGGTACTTACACTGCTGAAGGTGGAGAGAAATATATGACAATTGGTAATTTCTATGCAGATGATAAAACAAAGAAAGAAACCAATAAAAAATCAAAAGATATAAAAGTTACTCAAATTATTTCTGCTTATTACTATTTAGATGAAGTGTCAGTTACGTTGATTAATGATGGATTAAAATGTGATTGTTTAATTGAAGAAACAGTAAATGAATTTTCTACTACAATTTATCAAAAAGCAATTGTTTTGAATGATAAAATGACTGTTACACAAAAAATTGAAGCTCAACAAATGTTTTTTGCTTTCGGTAAAGCAAATTTAACTCCTGTCGGTGAGGAAACGTTGAACTTTATTTTAGAGCAAATGAAAGCTAATCCAGATTTGAAATTAGAAATAATGGGTCACAGTGATAAGCAAGAAGATTCTGTTGCTATTGAAAAACCTCAATATGCTGATATGTCTTCAAAACGTGTGAATCTAATTTATAATTTCTTATCAGATAATGGAATTGCAACTACGAGATTGATTTCCTCAGCGGTTGGTAGTGAAGAACCAAATACTGAAATTAATGAAAATGATGATGCTGATTTGACAATGGCAAAAAATAGAAGAGTGTTTTTTAAAGTTAGATAAGCTCAAACAAAATAATGAAAGGTCTTTCATCAAATGATGGAAGGCCTTTTTTTATTGAAATTTTTTCAGAACTTGATAAACTTCATGTGTTGGCAAACCAACTACATTGTTATAAGATCCTTCAATACGTTGAATAGCTGCAGCGCCAATCCATTCTTGAATTCCATATGAACCTGCTTTATCAAATGGTTTGAATTGTTCAACATATTGCTCTATTTCATCCTTAGATAATGGTAAAAACGACACGGTTGTTGTTGACTGAAATTGTATTTTCTTTTCATTTGAGGCGATTACAACGCCTGTTATAACTATATGTTCTCTTCCTGAAAGTTTTTCCAACATTGAAATTGCCTCAGCATGATCAATTGGTTTTCCTAAAATAACATCATCTATTATCACAACAGTATCTGCACAAAGAACAACTTCATCTTCTTTTAAATCAGCAATTAAATCTTCTGCTTTTTTATTTGCAATGAATAAGGCTACTTCATTCGGATTTAAATCAGCCGAAAAAGATTCATCTGTATCTTTTGTTCGAATTTCAAAATCAAAGCCAATGGATGACAATAACTCTTTTCTTCGAGGTGATTTTGAACCTAAAATAAGTTTCATAAATAGAAATAAGCAATGTAAAATGTTGCTAATACGCCAAATAACATTGATATTTTTATCAACGCGTCGTATAATTTTAAGCGTTTGTTTTTGTCGACGTAAATTAGAACAACTACAAGTAAGTTTAAGATCGCAGCTATACCAAAAGGAACTGTCGCTAGATAAAATGGAGTATTAGCAATCAATTCATTGAATTTCGAATAACTCATCCAAAAATAGAATAAAGGAAGAAAAAGTAGTATAACACTTACTATTTTCAATGAATTCATTTTACCAATTTGCATTGGTAATGATTTAACATAAATTAATTTATCCCCATCAATGTCCTGAATATCTTTAACAATTTCACGTGCGAAATTTTGAACAAATGCAAATATAGAAAGTAGATAAACGACACCATAATCTATTATTGCAACCCAGGAATCTGAATTAAATTCAGAATGTTCCAAATGGTACGTATTTCCAACTTTGAAGTAAATGATAACTAAAATGGGTATTAATGCTGTTAACATTGCGATTAAAAGATTCCCAGTAAGGATTTTCCGTTTAAAGAGCATACTGTAAAACCACAAAGTATTAATTGATAATAAATGAATAAAAACAAACCATAATGATTGATATTTAACGCTTAAATAAATAGCAATACTAAATGCAATTCCATTAAATGTCCAATGCGTAAGAATTGCCCATCTTCTGCTTATATGCTTTGTAATGATGAGCTTTTCCGGTTTGTTGATTCTGTCAGCTTTTACATCGAAGTAATCATTGATAATATTTCCAGCGGCTGCAATTAATACTGTAGAAAATACTAACAAGAAAAAATCTATTTGATCATCATCTATTTTTTGAAAATAATTGACGGTTCGAATATAAAATCGAACACCATACATTGTTAAAACAATGATTGCAAGATTAATTGGACGTATTAATTTTATAAAATACACTACAATATTATTTTATATTCTGTTCTACGATTCGATTGATGAGCTGCTTCTCTTTCTTGTTCAGTTGCTAATTTCGAAATTTCACTATCAACAATCACTGGTTTTGTCTCTCCGTAACCTTTATACGAGATTCTTTTTGCAACTATTCCTTTAGAAATAACATAGTCATAAACTGCTTTAGCACGGTCATTCGATAGTTTCAGATTATCTTTATCGTCTCCTCTTGTATCCGTATGTCCACCAATTTCAATTGACAAGGTAGGATTATTTACCAAAAAGTCAAACAATTTATTCAATTCTACAAATGATTCAGGACGTAAAGTTGATTTTCCTAAATCAAAAAATACATTTGCCAAAAGAGTAGGAGTGCTGTTTGTAATTGGCACCATTGGGATATCCATATGAATTGCTTCCAATCCTTCTGGATTCGTCATGTTGAAATTTTGAGAGAAAAAAGTATACCCAGGATAAGTTACATTAAGGGCATACTCTCTGTTGACAGGTAAAGAAACCATAAATTCACCTGTTAATTTATCTGCTTCTGAGACAATAACTTCCGTTCCAGTTTTTATATCAATTAATTGGAATTTTCCTGGTACTGGATTTCTAGTTATAACATCGTAAACCATTCCTTCAAAATAAAGGGTCTTTGTAGGTCTAAATTCTTCAGGCATTTCAAAATAATAAATATCTAAGTCGCCAAATCCACCTTTTCTGTCAGACGCAAAGAATGCAATTTCTCCATCTGCTGTTACCATTAAGGAATTCTCATCATACATTGTATTGATTGGATAACCTAAGTTTTCTGGCGCTCCCCAATTACCTTTCGCGTCCATTCTAGAAACAAATAAATCTGAACCACCCATTCCTGTATGTCCTCTAGAAGCGAAGTACAAGGTTTTTCCGTCGGGATGAATTAATACTGATTCTTCGTGAAATGGTGTATTAATAACATCAGATAATCTTTCTGGAGTGCTCCATGTGCCATTGCTTAATAATTTTGACATATAGATATCCGAATTATTAGTGTCGTTTCGTCCTCGTAATCCTCTTATGAAATACAATGTTTTTCCGTCAGCCGAAAGTGATGGTTGTGTTTCCCAATGAGATGAGTTAACATTTCCAGGTAAATTAACTGGATTCATCCATTTCGTCCCCAATTTTTTCGTGTAGAATAAATCGCAACTTCCTTTTCCTGTTCTTCCTTCACCATAATTTTCACCGCTTCCATCTGGACATGCAACAAATACTAAAGATCTACCATCTGCACCAATAGTTGGCGCGCCTTCATTGTTAATAGTATTGACATTCATCGGCATCGGAATAGCCTTGCCCCAAATTCTATTTGATAGTTCAGAAACGTAAAAGTCTTCTTGTTCTTTCATCGGACCGAGAACACGATCATCATCTATTCGTCGCGTAAACAAAATTGTTTTTCCATCAACTGTTATTGTCGGGAAATATTCTGGATCGGCAGTATTTATTCCTGCACCAACATTTATTGGATTAAAAGTTCTGGGATTTTTTATTGATTTCATTGCAAACTCACAATTGTCTCGAATTCCGTACGCTTGATTTACCAAATCTTGGTTTGCATTTCTATTACGAACAAAAATATCAATGTTCTTGATACTTTTTTCATACTCACCAACAGCCTGCTGCAAATTAGCTAGATAGAAATAAGTGCTACCTGATGGACTGTGATTTGGGTTAATTGATAAAGCAGCTTCATAATGAGCAATTGCATTAGTGTAATCACCAATTATTTCGCAATATTCACCAGCAAACATGTGTGCTTCCCAAAATGTTGGGTCTTTTTCGATTGCTTTATTGAAAAAATCAATTCCAGCTCTATAATTAGGTTGATGTGTTACAGGGTCAAGTGTTTCACCTGGGGCGCTTTGACCTTGTTCAAACAATTTTATCGCTTTTTTATTATTTGAAGAGTATTTTACTTGTGCATTGGAGCATGCAGCAATGAATAATAAACTCAGAAAGAAAAGTGCTTTTTTCATACTTATGGAATATTCATGAATTTATGCGTTTGTAAAGAAATCCGCCATTTGGGATGTTTTTTTACAAAATCAATGATGGTTGGCAAAAACCGTTCCTGTTTTGACCATTCAGGTTGAAGGTATAATTTACAATTCGAGCCTACTTTAGTAGCATGCATTTCGGCCCATTCAAAATCCGATGG
>JBILYS010000173.1:0-4650 GCA_044377625.1 Crocinitomicaceae bacterium | reverse complement strand
ATTTTGTCCTCATCATGATTATTGCAATCAGAGCCAACCATTGATTCAAGTCTTAATCCTGAATAACTCCACAGTGCTGTTTGTGATGAAGTGATTGGTAATGCCATTGTTCCAAAAAGAATTTGACCATCCATCGGACTTTGAATAAAAAGAGTGTCGTTTTCTCGAAAATCCATTAATTCAGGATTCTTCGGATAAAGAATTACTATTGTGTCTTGTTGAGCAAAACTTGAATTGACAATCAGTATTAATAGAATCTTGAAAATTGACTTCATAAAGAATGATTTCTTATAAAAATACATTTTATTATTATGTTTATTCGTTTGTTTCCCTCATATAACTCCAGAGGAGTGAAATGTTTGTAACGACGGATGTAATCCGTCGTGGAACAATAATTGAAATTTAGTTTTGGTATGTGTCCGACAGCTGGCGGACCATGATAAAAATAATCTAAAGAAAACAATACGAATAACCATGTTTTAAACAATTGATTTCTCTCATTTCTTGAAATAATATGATAAATATTTTAATTTGTTTGGTTTTAAGAGGGGGTTGTTGATAAAAAAGTATGTTTTTTTGAGCTTGACCCCTTAAAAAAGTACTAGATTTGTCAAAAAATTAATTTTATGGCAACAAAAAGACAGCAAGCGTATCAAGATGTATTGAATCGTACTCCAAAATTTAACGAGTATGATGGAAGAATTTCTGATTTATTTGGTAAAAATGTTTTTCACATGGAAGTAATGCGTGAGTATTTACCGTCTGATGCATTTAAATCAATGACGGAATCTATTCAAAATGGAACACGTTTAGATCGTAAAATGGCTGATCAAGTTGCTTCAGCAATGAAAGATTGGGCACTAACAAAAGGTGCTACACATTATACACACTGGTTTCAACCATTAACTGGTTCGACAGCAGAAAAGCATGATTCATTTTTTAAGCCAGTTGGACCGGGTAAAGCAATTGAAAGATTTGAAGGAGAATTATTAGTTCAACAAGAACCAGATGCATCTTCTTTTCCGAATGGTGGTATTAGAAATACATTTGAAGCAAGAGGATACACTGCTTGGGATCCTTCTTCTCCAGCATTTGTAATTGGTAAAACATTATGTATTCCAACAATTTTCATCTCTTATACAGGTGAATCTTTGGATTACAAAATGCCATTATTGAAAGCATTAAATGCTGTCGATCAAGCTGCTACTGAAGTGTGTCAATATTTTGATAAAAACGTTACCAAAGTAATCGCAACATTAGGTTGGGAACAAGAATATTTTTTGGTTGACCAAGCTTTGTTTAATGCGAGACCAGATTTAATGATGACAGGTCGGGCTTTATTTGGTCATTCTGCAGCAAAAGGACAACAATTAGAAGACCATTATTTTGGTTCAATCCCAGATCGTGTAACTGAATTTATGCGTGAATATGAAATGGAGGCAATTTTATTAGGGATTCCTGTTACAACACGTCACAATGAAGTTGCACCAAATCAGTTTGAATGTGCTCCAATGTTTGAAGAATGTAATCTTGCAAATGACCATAATCTATTATTAATGGATTTGATGGAGAAAATTGCTCGCAAACATAATTTCCGTGTATTGTTGCATGAAAAACCATTTGCTGGAGTAAATGGATCAGGGAAACATAATAACTGGTCATTAAGCACAAATACTGGAGTGAATCTTTTGGCACCAGGAAAAAATCCTAAATCAAATCTTCAGTTCTTAACATTTTTCGTGAACATCATCAAAGCGATTCACGATCATTCAGATATTTTAAGAGCATGTATCGCTTCTGCTGGAAATGACCACCGTTTAGGAGCAAATGAAGCGCCACCGGCAATTATTTCTGCATTTATTGGTTCTCAATTATCAACATTATTGGATGATATTGAACTGAATGTGAAAGCAGGGAAAATGACTCCTGAAGACAAAACGGAATTGAAAATGAATATTGGTAAAATTCCACAAATCATGTTGGATAATACGGATAGAAATAGAACATCTCCTTTTGCTTTTACTGGAAATAAATTTGAATTCCGCGCAGTTGGTTCAACTGCAAATTGCGCTTCTGCGATGATTGTTTTGAATACAATTATGGCGAAACAATTGAAAGACTTTAAAGTTTCAGTTGATTCTCGAATTGACAAAGGTGAAGCGAAAGATGAGGCAATTTTAAAGGAATTACAAAAATTAATCAAAGAATCGAAGAAAATTCGTTTTGAAGGAAACGGTTACGGAGATGAATGGGTTGTGGAAGCTACAAAAAGAGGATTAAAGAATCTAAAGGATACACCTCGTGCATTGAAAGTTTGGAGTGATAAACATGTTACTGATTTGTTCAACGAAATGGGAGTTTTAACTCCTAGAGAATTGGAAGCGCGTCAAGAGATTGAATTTGATAGCTATATCTTGAAAATTCAAATTGAAGCGCGAATCATGAGTGATGTTGTTCAATCAATGATTATTCCAGCGGTAATTGATTATCAAAATAAATTGATAAAAAATGTTGAAGGATTGTTTTCAGTTCTTGGAGATAAAGCTGGGAAAGAAGCTGGTAAATCTCAAATTGAATTAATTCAACGAATTGCTGTTCATTTAAATAAAATGAAGGCGTCTTCAGATGCAATGTTGATGAGTAGAAAAGCTGCAAATAAAATTAATCACGCTGAAGAAAAAGCAATCGCTTATTGTGATAAAGTCAAAATTCATTTTGATGAAATAAGATACCATGCTGATAAATTAGAATTATTGGTGGATGACGAATTATGGCCATTACCTAAATTCCGTGAAATGCTTTTCACAAGATAAGATTCTATTTGAATTATGAATTATGAATTGGGATTTTCTCATTCATAATTCATAATTCATAACTATTTTACATACATTTGTCTTGTTTAAAATAATTCTAAATAAGATGCATGTCATTTTAGCTGATAGTAATGATTTAGTTCGCGTTGGATTGAGAACCATTCTCACTTCTCACGGTGGATTTAAAATTGTAGGCGAAGCAAAAGACAAAGAAGAATTAATTGATCAAGTAAAAAACTTTGGAGCATCTGTCGTATTAATTGATTATACTTCTCCAGGTTTTGATATTGATATAATTCCAAAGGTTTTATCAATGAAAAAAGGGGTTAAATTCTTAGCAATTACTCCTGAACAATCCGCACCAACATTAATAAATGCTCTTCGTTCTGGCGTTATTAGTTACGTTAAAAAAGATTGTGATTTAGCAGAAATAATCGATGCAGTTGTTGAAACTGCACGAGGAAATAAATTCTTTTGTGGTCAAATTCTAGAAACCATTCAACGTGCTTCAATAGACGTAAATGATATAGATTTCGAATCTTTTTCTTGTGAACCGGTTATCGTTTCAGAACGAGAGAATGAAATAATTACTTTGATTTCAGAAGGTTTAACAAACGGACAGATTGCAGAACAATTGTTCTTAAGCAATCATACGATAAATACCCACCGTAAAAATATAATGGCAAAACTAGGTGTTAAAAATACAGCGGGAATAGTAATGTATGCCGTTAAAACAAATTTAGTTTCTCCGAATAAATTTCTCTTTGCCGCAGAAACAATTTAAGATTATTTATAAAATTTCAAACTTATTTTCTTTAATCATTGAACCATTGTATATTTGATATGTACAGCGCTCAAATTATCGTACAAATGCGAAACTTTATATTCATATTTCTGTCAATAATAGCGTTCAATGGCTTTGGACAGAACAACGTGCCTCAAGAAAGCACCAATTCCAACACAAATACAATTGCGGTTCCATCTAGCCAACAAAGTGATACGGTTCAATCGAAAGAGGAACTTGATTTAGAAATAAAAACCATTAGTACGCAAGATAAATATAGATCATCAAAAAAAGTTTCTGAAAAAAACTTAAGTGAATCTGCGAAAGACGAAGTACCAGCAGCAGAAAATTCAGCAACTATTTCAAGTTCATTTTCATTGTCAAAGCAACAAGCAGCTACTCAGCGCACACAACGCTCTCCAAACGCCATTCAACAAGAGCAAATGAATAATGTCGTATTGCAATTGGAAGAGAATTCGCCTCAATCCTTTGAATTTCATTATTATAAATATGTTGCTGGAAATTACAATGTTGATTTAATTGAACATTTGAAAAAAGCGGAAGCATTAAAACCTGCAAACTCAGATGTTCAAATTCAAATGGCAGCTTATTATTTGATTATGAAAGATTCAAAAAATGCGCTGATCTATATGGATAAAATTATTGCATCAACACGTTTAAGTAAAGATGCAATTGATTATGCGGAAGATTTGATTCAATCTGCACCAGAAAATGGGACATTAATCACGCATGGTTTTGATGATTCATTCGCTACAGCGTATGTTCAATTATCAAAAAAGTTAAGGTCCGATGTAAAGCTTGTTTCTCTTGATTTTCTTCAGAGTTCAAAATACCAACAAACATTAAAGTCAGAAGGGTTTAATCTGCCTAGTCGAACAATCATAGATGTACTTTATTTTCAAGACTTCTGTTCAAAAAACGTGTTGAAAAACCTGAGTATTTCGATGACTGTGCCAAAAGAATACTTAACTGGGATCCAGCAGAATCTATTTGTAGTTGGTCTAGGTTTTGAATACCATACGGATTTAACAT
>JBILYS010000427.1:0-4653 GCA_044377625.1 Crocinitomicaceae bacterium | reverse complement strand
TAATTGGCAAATGTTGCAGCATTTTGCTGATGAACATCACCTGAAATTTATTCCATCCGTTGGACCAGGATATAGCGATAACCGCATCAGACCTTGGAATATCCAAAATACCAAAAGTCGGGATGACGGTTCTTATTATGATAATTTCTTTCAAAGTGCAATTGACGCTCACGTTAAATGGATTGGTATTACTTCCTATAACGAATGGCATGAAGGAACACAAATTGAACCTGCTAAGCCAATGTCTTTTGGAGCATACAACTATCAAGATTATGGCACTCTTCCAATTGATTATTATTTAAAAAGAACGCTCTATTGGTTAGAAAAGTTTAATTAATTAAGTACAAATTTGAGGAACCCGAAAGAAACATCAATTTGAATTACTCTTTCTAAACAAGGAAAATTTGCGCACCCCCGTTAAATTTCGTTTCTTTGCACTTTAATTTCTACAAATGTCTCACAAATCAGGTTTCGTAAGTATAGTCGGTAGTCCAAATGTTGGTAAATCAACGTTGATGAATCGTTTAGTTGGCGAAAAATTATCTATCGTAACATCAAAAGCACAAACTACACGACACCGTATTTTGGGAATTGTAAATGATGAAGATTATCAAATCGTTTTTTCTGACACGCCAGGTGTTGTTAATGCAGCATACAAGTTGCATGAAAACATGATGGATTATGTAAATGCTTCTTTAAAAGATGCGGATGTTTTACTTTTTATCACGGATATGAAGGAAAACGAAATGAATCATTTGGAAACACTTGAAAAGATTAAAACATTAAAAATTCCAGTACTTTGTCTGATAAATAAAATTGATTTAGGCGACCAAACTAAAGTGGTTGAACGTATCAATTATTGGCAAGAACAATTACCAAAAGCTATTATTTGTCCTATCTCTGCACTCCATGAATTCAATTTGGAAAAGGTGTGGGATAGAATTCTTGAATTTGTTCCCGAAAGTCCAGCTTATTATGATAAAGATGAGCTTTCAGATCGACCAATGCGTTTTTTCGTTTCAGAAATTGTAAGAGAAAAAATATTCATGCATTGCGAAAAGGAAGTGCCATATAGCTGCCAAGTAGAAATTGAAGAATATATTGAGGAACCGAATTTGACACGAATTCGGGTTCTAATCATCGTTGAACGTGATTCTCAAAAAGGAATTGTGATTGGAAAAGGTGGTGAAATGTTGAAGAAAATTGGTCGTGAAGCACGCATTGAAATCGAAAAATTCATCGATCAAAAAGTGTTCATGGAAACGTTCGTTAAAGTGGATAAAGACTGGCGTTCAACAGCAAATAAATTAAAGAAATACGGATATTAAGAATAGATGTTAGAACTGAGAGCATAGACCGCTCACTTCGACAAGCTCAGTGCGAGTCGCTGTTAGAAGCTAAGTCTCTTGTAAAACAGGGCTAATCCTATTCTAAAAATTATTGATAAAAAATAGAGTTCAGAATCAAAAACCATCTCGGTTTTCGGTTCTCAGTTCTCAGTTCTAAAAGAGTATGGGTAATATAGTTGCAATTGTAGGTCGTCCAAATGTTGGAAAATCAACCTTGTTTAATCGCTTGACAGAATCTCGTGATGCAATCGTAAAAGAAATTAGTGGTGTTACACGTGACCGTCTGTACGGAAAAGGTGAATGGAATGGCGCACAATTCTCTGTAATAGACACAGGCGGTTATGTGCATGGATCTGATGATATTTTTGAAGCAGAAATTCGCAAGCAAGTCGTTATTGCTATCGAAGAAGCTACGGTAATTTTGTTCATGGTGGACGTAACAACTGGAATCGTAGATTTAGATGATACAGTTGCATCGATGCTTAGAAAATCAAAGAAACCTGTACTTATTGTTGCCAACAAAGTTGATAGTAACAAACGAATTGGTTTATCTGCTGAATTTTATTCTTTTGGGCTAGGTCCAGTTTTTGATTTATCAGCTACAAATGGAACAGGTACAGGAGAAATTCTTGACGAAGTCGTGAAGCATTTCAACATTGAGGATGAATCTGTAAATGAGAAAGATCATTTGCCACGAATTGCAATTGTAGGTCGTCCAAATGTTGGTAAATCATCGTTGGTAAATGCCTTGACTGGTGAAGAACGAAATATTGTAACAAGTATTTCAGGTACAACTCGCGATTCTATCAATACACGTTTCAATTCCTTTGGGTTTGACTTCCTATTAATTGATACTGCTGGGATTCGAAAGAAAGCAAAAGTGCAAGAAGACATCGAATATTATTCTGTTTTGCGATCTGTTCGAACAATTGAAGATGCGGATGTTTGTATTTTCATGATTGATGCAGAAGAAGGATTGCAAAAACAAGATTTACATATTTATTATATCATTGAGAAAAACTCAAAAGGATGTGTTGTTCTTGTAAATAAATGGGATTTGGTTGAAAAAGATCAAAATACCATGAATGAATATGAAGCTAAATTACGTCTAGAATTGGCGCCTTTTAATGATGTTCCAATCATTTTTACGTCAACATTAACAAAACAACGTATTCATAAAGCGTTAGAAGCAACAATGATGGTTCACCAAAATAGAACCAAAAAAATCAGCACTTCTAAGTTGAATGAGGTAATGCTAGAGATTATTCAAGCAACTCCTCCGCCAGCATTGAAAGGAAAATATATTCGCATCAAGTATGTTCAACAATTACCAATGTATTCACCAGCATTCGCGTTTTTCTGTAATCTACCACAATACATTCCAGATTCTTACAGACGTTTTCTTGAAAATCGTTTGAGGGAAAAGTTTGATTTTTGTGGTGTGCCGATTCGTATTTTCTTTAGAAAGAAGTGATTAATTCAAAGAAGAAAAGAAGTGCGAATTACAAGTTGCTAGTGATTTGATTGACTGAGACTGCTGAAAGAAATATGAAATTTGGAGCAATAGATATAGGAACAAATGCCGCCCGACTGCTTGTCGGTGAGATTGAACATGAAGGAGGACATTCTTTTGTGAAAAAGATATCTTATACACGTGTTCCATTGCGTTTGGGAGAAGAAGTTTTTGAAGATGGAAAAATATCCAAGAAAAAAACGGAAGATTTTGTAAAAACAATCCAAGCTTTCAAGTTGATTTCAGAGATATTTGATGTCAAACAATTACGTGCTGTTGCAACTTCTGCCATGCGTGAAGCAACCAATTCTAAGAAAATAATTGAAAAAATTCTTGTTGAAACTGGAGTTGAAATTGAAGTAATCAGCGGTGATGTTGAAGCCGAATTAATCTTCAGTACTTTTTTCTTACTTGATTTTGATAAAACGCTTCCTTTTTTAGTGATTGACGTAGGTGGAGGTAGCACAGAAGTGAGTGTTTTTGAAAGTGGAGAACGTATTGCTTCTAAATCGTTTGAAATTGGGACCATTCGTTTGTTAAAAGGGAAAGTGAAAAATGATGTTTGGTCCAGTATTCATGAATGGATTGCCGAACATGTAGATCTTAATTCTCCTCATAAGATATTTGGAACGGGTGGAAATATTAATAAAGTCCACAAAATAGTTGGTGTAGGTCAAATGGAATCTGTTTCACTTGAAAAAATGAAGGATTTAAGAGACAAACTTGGTTCACTTACGCTTAGTCAAAGAGAAGATGAATACCAACTAAAGCCAGATAGAGCAGATGTTATTCTTCCAGCATTGGATATTTACATCTACATTTTGGATGAATTAAAATCAACCAATTTAATTGTTCCAAAAATTGGATTATCAGATGGAATGATTTATCAGATGTATTTAGAAAGTACTAAAATTGAACTCGATTTCTAGATCATTTTAAAGATAATGGGCAAATTAATAGATGACCCAACTGCTTTTCCATTCAACTTTCCAGGATTCCATTTAGGCATTGATTTAATAACTCGAATCGCTTCTTTATCACATTCCGGACAATCAGTTACACCTCTCATAAGCCTAACATTTGAAATGGAACCATCTTCATTCACAATGAATCGAACATAGCATTTCCCTTGTATATTCATTTCTATAGCTACTTGTGGATAAACTAAATTGTTTCTCAAAAATTTATTCATCGCTTCATGCCCACCAGGAAATTCAGCAGGTTCTTCAGGATCTGAAAAAATCTCTAACTGAGGTCGTTGCGGTTCTGGACTTTCATTTGAATAACGTTCCTCTTGGGGAGTTTCACTTAATGCAACGCCATAATTATCTCCTTGTTGATCTCTGATTTCTGCTATATCATCAACACTATGCGATGGAATAAAATAAATTCCATACTCATCATCAACGGACGGGGGAGGTTGTGGAAATTTATCAATTAAATTTTTCGAAGGTTTTGAATTTGAAGCAAGTGCTTTCTCAATCTGAGCTTTTTCTTTTTTCTGTTTCAATTTTTTAACTGAAACTTCTTCTTTTTTTACCTCAGCGGTTTCAGTGCAACTAACATTCAATGTTAGCGCAATGATCAAAATCCCAAAAATTTGTTTACTTAATTTCATAGAATCGAGCAAGAAAAAATTAATTTATTTCAAAAACCAATATGTCCGTATCGCCCAAACTTTCATGCTTTAGCTCAATTTTTGTTGAGGAGTGAGAAACAACATCCCAATATTGATTGAGTTCTGTACTCCAATAATTCATACTTAAATTAAAAATAACCGGATCTGAACTA
>JBILYS010000172.1:0-4676 GCA_044377625.1 Crocinitomicaceae bacterium | reverse complement strand
ATCCCTATGCAGGAAAAATAAACGGAACTTTTAACCGATTTTTTCACCTAGAATGGAAAAGATGAAGAAAATTTATATCCCCAAAAACTGTCAAACATCTCACTATTCGAACACTAAAAAGGCCTTGAACGCTTTAAAAAAAGACATTAACAAAAAAGGAAGTGAAAATTGAGTTCTATTTACTTCAAATGATTTCCTACTTTTATAAATATGAACGATGTTTCACATTCCGAAAACCATATTCAAACCGTCACTAATTTTCAGGACCTTGTTTCCATTCCTTTTATCGGAGAGAATAATGCATTGTGTTGGACACGTGAATTAATCGGTGATTTCTCTGAGATTGTAAAAAAGGTTGAATTTGACGGGAACATGGTAGAACTGGATGAAAAGGAACTTCGTGCACTTCAATTGAGTGAAATGGGAAATCTTGCACGTGAAATTCTTATCACTGATTTGAAATTATTGAAGGATCATGGTGCTTCTCCAATCCTTAATTTGATCAAATACTATGAACGAGATGATGCATTTCCGTTTTTCCCAACTGATGTTTATTCTTATCATGTAGATCGCTCCCCTATTCCAACCGATACGTTTTTATGCACGTATTTTGGCGATGCAAGTGAACTCATTCCCAACTCACAAGCAGAACAAAAAATTCTCATTCCCGAAATTCGGTACGAACTTCAAAAACTCTACGGTGGAGAAGACGAAGGATTTGAAGCTTTTTTAAGTGAGTATTTCTTTGATTTGCATTATCAAGCTAAAGCTGCGGCAACTCCTGTCAATCTTGGTCTTGGTCACATCTGGAGATTGGCGATTGACCATCCTGAGAGTAAGGTTTTACCTTGTGTTCACCGTGCGCCAGCAGAAACCAATGGACAGGTAAGGTTGATGTTGATTTGTTGAGGCAAAGGATTATATATGCTAAATATCAACTACACAAAAAATTATTCATTTAGGAACAAACATTTTCCAGTCAATCAAGCGGTAATTGAGAAATTAAATCTCTAGGAAATAATTTTTCATTTACACTATTATCCCTTTGGGACGATACAAAACTTCGCGGTGCGTTTCAATGTTGGATTGTATAGTCCCTACGGGACAAAAAAAATATACGCAAATTGAAATTTGCTAGAGATATGCAGTCCCTACGGGACATTAATTGGTTTGGTGTTTTTAATTGACATTTGAATTCTATTTTAAATAATTTTTCATTTGCAATAGTACCCCCATAGGTACTTTAGAAAATTCCGGGCGTCTATTTTGTCATTTCGAATTAGCTGTGTATTTCAACATCTGTCCCATAGGGACTGCATCGCTCTAGCAAATGATTTATCATTTGCGTTATTGTCCCTTAGGGACTTTACAGAATGTTATTGTTGAACATATATTGTTTACCTACGGTGCAACCTCGCGGTGCGTTTCAATGTTGAAATGCATAGTCCCTAAGGGACCAAAAAAATACGCAAATTGACATTTGCTATAGCTATGTAGTCCCGATGGGACATTATTGGTTTGATATTTTTAATTGACATTTATTTTCCCATACAAATAACACTTTCTGCCCCCAACCCATTGCCTACATTAAAGATTATTCCTAGATTGAACTCGTTTTTAGATATAGCCACTTCAGAGCAATAGTGAAACGGGTTTATTATCGCTTTATTAAAACTAACATGGATAGAAGAAAATTTTTAAAGCAGACAAGCTTACTTTCACTGGGAGGGTTATTAATTCCTTCCACTTTTTTCACTTCTTGTAGAAAAGAAACCTTGTTTGAAGACATTAACTATGACGGCAAGGTCCTAATTATTGGAGCTGGAGCAGCAGGATTGTATGCAGCATATATCTTAAAATCGAGGGGAATTGATTTTCAAATCTTAGAAGCGAATACGAACTATGGCGGACGATTGGGTCGTTTAGATGGTTTTGCAGCGTTCCCGATTGATCTTGGAGCGCAATGGCTACATGGCCAAAATAACATCTTGAGTGATTTGATCAACAAGTCTGGGACAAAAATCACGTTAGATGACAGCGAGGAGAAATATTGGTTCAACAATCAACTTATTTCAACGTTGCCAAAAGATCTCAACGCCGTATTTACAAATGAGGAAAACGTTCCAGATGTATCTTTTAAAGATTATGCAATCGCTCAAGGTTTTGGTGACGAATACAAAAACATCGTAGAAAATATTGCAGGAGACTCTGGAGCATCAGCGTCGCTTATTTCTGCCTATTGGAAAGTTCAAGAAGAACAAAACTGGGTTTCTGGAGATGAAGATTTCAAATTTGAAGAAACCTATTTTGATTTCATCGACAAGCAAATCGCAACGCATGTAAAAGACAAAATTTCGTTGAATACCATTGTTAGTAAAATTGACTATTCGCAAGATGACATTGTGATAACAGATAGTAATAACAACACGTATACGGCAAATAAAGTAATCATTACGGTTCCAATATCGATCTTGAAATCAACTGATATTCAATTTTTACCTGCTTTGCCGGAAGAAAAAACGACCGCATTTTCGAAGATTGGAATGGGTGCCGGCATGAAAGTATTTTTGAAATTCACGACTAAATTCTTTGACCAAAATATTATTGGTGGTGCTATTTGCGCTGCCTATGCAGATGATAGTATTGGGAAAATTCAGTCCGATATTATTTTATTGGCCTTTATAATGGGCGATCAAGCTGATTATTTGACAGGTTTAGGAAGTGATGTAGCGATTACAAATGCCTTGCTTCAAGAATTAGATGGCATGTACAATGGACAAGCCTCCGCATCATTTGTTTCTTCTCATGTTGAGAATTGGACAACGAAACCGTTTACAAAAGGAGCTTATTCATACAGCACAATCGGAATGGGTGATGCTCGGCAAGTTGCAGCAATGCCAGTTGATAAAAAAATCTATTTCGCAGGAGAAGCAATGAATGTGAATGGTCACCATCAAACTGTTTTTGGTGCGGTGGAATCAGGATATAGAGAAGTTGGTAATCTTTTAAAAGACATTAAAGGATGAAAAATATAACTGCAAGCGTTGTTTTTATGTTGGCGTTCTTACACGCAACTGGTCAACAAGTTAAAGTTGATGTAGGATATAAATACTTGTATTCCAATCAATGGGATAAAGCCATTCAGACGTACAATTTTAGTCGTCCAGATTTAATTGAAAAGCAACCACTTCTTATGCACGGGTTGAATACGTCCATTTCATCCATTTTTAAATCTTCAAAAAACGTAAAACAGGGGTTGAATTTATCCTATTCTTATTTCAGAAGTTTGGCAGAAAATGAAAATTCAATCAATCTCATAAACCTTCATTTCATGAACATGGGTTATGTGCTCCATTATGAAAACAGCGAAAAACTGAAAGGAATCTATACCGATTTTATACTTTCGGTTACAAGTTCTGGGGTTTTTAGAAGATTAAACGAAGCTCCTTTTATATATGATGAAACGAAATCCAAAGCTTTTGGAATTGGAGGAGAAATTAATGTGAAATGTGGCTACTATATTAAGTTAAAAAACAAGGCTTATTTTTCGCCGTATGTTGCGTGCGGATACACCCCCTATTTGTTCTCGCCTTATTCAGAAGCAGTTATCAACCAAACAAAAGGACTTGCAAGTAAGAACTGGACAAGTATCGTAACAGGACAAGTTGGATTGGCATTTCATTTAAAGTGAGAAACTATAAATGGTTATTTGAATAGGAAGGAAATAATACCTCTTTTATAAACAAAAAGTACTTCCTTTTAAACACGCCGTTCAATAAAAAAGTTTATATTTGATAGTATCAAATGATAGTATCAACTATGAATCCGCCGTATCAAATCACTTCTGAAATCCTCCGTTTAGTTGCGTCCATTTCGGAAAAAATTGGTCAGGTCAATGCAAAATACCTCGATAAACCGTCCCTTAAACTCAGAAAAGAAAACACGATAAAAACAATTCACGCTTCCTTAAGCATTGAGGGAAATACGCTCTCGGAAGAACAGATGACTGCAATCCTTGAAAACAAACGTGTTATCGGGCCGGAGAAAGATGTCAATGAAGTGTTGAATGCAATCAAGGTGTATAATCAGCTTCATAAATTCAATCCTGAGTCAGTAAAATCCTTTTTATCAGCTCATGAACTACTGATGCAAGGACTCGTTTTAGACAATGGCAAATTTCGCAAAAGGGGAGTTGGTATTGTTGCCGGTGATAAACTTGCCCACATGGCTCCACCAGCGCATAATGTTTCATTTTTGATGAATGACCTATTTGCCTATTTAAAGTCTTCTAAGGAAATTCAATTGATTAAAAGTTGTGTTTTTCATTATGAAATGGAATTCATTCATCCTTTCATCGATGGCAATGGCAGAATGGGAAGATTATGGCAAACATTGATTCTGATGAAACAATATCCGGTGTTTGAATTTATACCTTTTGAAAACGTGATCAATAAAACACAACAAGCCTATTACACGGCTCTTGCACAAAGTGATAATTCTGGAAATTCGACGCCATTCATCGAATATATGCTGAATGTTATTGATGAATCATTAGCCACTTTACTCGATTTCAAAGCGAAAGTCATGAATTCTGAAGATCGGTTGACTTATTTTTCAGAAACAAACAAAGCACCCTTTACTAGAAAAGCGTACATGTCCGTTTTTCAAGAAATTTC
>JBILYS010000171.1:0-4677 GCA_044377625.1 Crocinitomicaceae bacterium | reverse complement strand
TGGATCTGCGAATGATTTTTATCAATTTAACCCTGTCACAAATCAATGGGCAGTTAAAGCATCTGTTGGAATTTTTACACGCCAAGAAGCTACTGGTTTTGCTGTTAATGGTCTAGGTTACATTGGATCAGGTGACGATTATTCAAGTGGTAACAATTATCCAGATATGTGGGAATATGATCCTATTTTAAACAGTTGGGTACAAATTGAAGATTTCGCGGGGACACCAAGGCGCTATTTAACTTCATTTGTTATAGGCTCAAGAGCATATACAGGAACAGGAACGAGCGGTACAAATTTTAAAGATTTCTGGATGTTTGATCAGATACTTTCTGTTTTGACACGAAAAATGGAACATCTAACGATTAACACCTACCCTAATCCAGCTTCTGAAAACATTTCTATTGTTTTAAAAGAATTACCTGAATTCATTCAAATTGAGAACGTTACATGTTCATTGTTTTCAACTACGGGAAAACTGATTAATTCAGCAAATTTTGAATCTTCAACGTTCAACATTGATGTTGCAACCCTTCAAAATGGACAATATATCTATCAATTGAATTACGAAGGAAACAGTTTTAAAAAGGGTAAAATTATTATCGCAAACTAAATGAAGAATCACCTCATCATATTAATAATAATAGTGTTTGAATCACTGAACACTCAAGCTAATCCGTGGATTCAAAAAGCTGATTTTGGTGGCGTTGGAAGACATAGGGCAACTGGAATATCAATTGCCAACAAAGGATACATGGGGTTAGGACATGTAAATGGAACTGGTATTGATATTGGTTATAAAGATTGGTGGCAATATGATCCTGCTTCAGATTCTTGGACACAAAAAGCCAACTTCCCTGTTCTAAATCATGGAGCTGTAGCATTTTCAACAAGTACGCGTGGATATGTTGGTGGTGGTTCTGCCCTAAATGGTGAGTTTTATGAATATAATCCTGTTTCAAATGCTTGGGCACAGATAGCAAGTTGTCCTTT
Source organism: Crocinitomicaceae bacterium (assembly GCA_044377625.1). GTDB lineage: Bacteria > Bacteroidota > Bacteroidia > Flavobacteriales_D > Crocinitomicaceae > M0103. The sequence goes on along the minus strand of JBILYS010000171.1, from coordinate 3,684 downwards.
ATCAGTAGGTGATGTACAAGTTTTTTCAGTTGCTAATAAAGGTTATGTTTATCTAGGTAATCAACTTGCTGAATATTCACCACTAGCAAATACATGGGCAATGAAAGCAAATGCCCCAACTACTTTTGGCACTTGGAGCACCTCTTTTTCAACTAATAGCAGTGGTTTTGTGAAATCTGGGACTACATTTTACGAATATAAACCAGCACTTAATCAATGGTTAGTAAGAACTTCTTTTCCAGGATTAACAAGCAATGGTGGTGCCGGATTTACGATGAATAACAAAGGGTACATGACCTGTGGATATGTCGGATCGCTTGCATTAGTGACAAATGAAGTTTGGGAATTCAACCCTGGTAATAATCAATGGACATTAATTTGTGAGTTCCCTGGCACGAGTAGACGTTTTCCTGTAGCTTTTGCTATCAATAACAAAGGATATTTTGGAACTGGCACCAATGGAATCAACATGAATGATTTCTGGGTATTTGATTTTGACCCACTAGGTTTAGAAGAAAACAACCTTTCAAAACTGAATATTAACGTCTTTCCTAATCCAAGTGCTGATCAACTAAATTTTGACTTTTCAAACGTAGAACAAGAAATTATAATGAATAGTAAAATTCAATTATTCTCTTCAGATGGTAGGAAATTAAAAGAAGAAGCTATTCAGAATACACTTCATACAATAAATAGAGCCGATTTAACAAATGGAATTTATTTCTATTCAATTCTGTATAAAAATGAATCTGTTCAATTCGGGAAAATTACTTTTAATTAATAAAATATGATGAAAATAATCTGTTTTCTTATAGTCTCATTGCCTTTTTGTTTGTTTGGCCAAGCTCCAAATTCATGGTTAAAGAAAAATGACTTTGGTGGACTAAAAAGAGAAAGAGCTGTAGCCTTTTCAATTGGCGATTTTGGATATGTTGGTACTGGCGTGGATACTGTTGAAATTGTTCACAATGACTTTTGGAAATACGACCCTGTTTTAGATGTTTGGACACAAATCGCTAATCTTCCAGGCTCAGCAAGAAGAGATGCCGTAGCATTTGAAATTGGAGGAAAAGGTTATGTTGGAACAGGAATCGATAATGATGAATCCGCTCTAGGACTTAAATTGAATGACTTTTGGGAATACAATCCACTTATGAATAGCTGGTTGCAAGTAGCAAACTATCCAGGTGGCGGCGGCGCAGGAATGTACTTTGCAACAGCATTTACCGTTGATTCAAAAGGATATGTTTGTGGCGGCAAAAGCGGTCCAAGTTTCTATTCAAGTGAAATGTGGGAATACAAACCAAGTATTAACCAATGGACGCAACGCGCTAGTTTCCCTGGAGGAGTTCGATATCAATTAGCTTCTTTTTCAATAGGTTTTTATGGTTATGTTGGACTTGGAGCAAGCGAAGATGTTTATAAAAAAGATTTCTGGAAATACAATGCAGGAGCGAATCAGTGGACACAAATAACAGATTTACCTGCAAGTGAAAGAGGTGCATGTTGTACCTTTACTATAGACGAACGTGGTTTTGTCTGCATGGGGTCGGATGGTGGAATATTAGATGATTTATGGGAATATAACCCAAATACCAATGATTGGTCTTCAAAAGCGCCTTACGGAGGAAGTGAAAGAAAAAATGCTATTGCTTTTGTTGTAAATGGCAAAGCATATGTCGGAACAGGAAAAGGATATTCTGGTAAAAAAGATGGAATGGAAGAATACACTCCAGGCCTGATACTGGGAACACAAGAATTAGCGGATGATAATTTCAACGTATTTCCAAACCCATCACAAAATACATTTCAAATAGTTTCAACGAATGAATCAATAAATTCCTTTGCAATTTATTCAACAGATGGAAAACTTTTGAAACATGTTTCTAGAAATTTTGAGGCAGTTTTAAATTTCGATCATTCTGATATCAATGCTGGAGTATATATGCTGGTTGCATTAGACAATTCAAAAGCAATATTAAAAACACAACAAATTATTCTATTGTAATGAGCAAGAATACTATAAATTTATTTCTCGGTCTAGTAATTTCTTATACTTCATTTTCACAAGATATTTGGATACAACGAGATTCCGTAAATGGCCCTGTAAAAGGATCTTGTGCAAGTTTTGTTTTACAACATGATGGATATGTAATTGGCGGCTTGGATGATTTTGGATTTAACCGTAAAATGTATTCTTACAGTCCGGTACAAAATAACTGGGACAATGAAGAATCTATTGGTGGACTTTCTGGGAGTGGATTAAGCCGTGGTTCAGCAAGCAGTTTTGCTATTGGAAATAAAGGATACGTTTGCTTGGGACAGGGAGACACGAATCCTTATTTCAAAGATTTATGGGAATATGATTTAGCAACTGGAGCATGGACCCAAAAAGCAGATTTTATTGGTACTGCTCGACGTCAAGCAATCTCATTTACTATTAATAGTGTTGCGTATGTTGGAACAGGACAAGATTTAACTGGGCTGAAAAAAGATTTTTACAAATACGAGCCATCTACAAACATATGGACACAATTGAACGATTTTGCTGGTACAGCTCGAAGACAAGCTGTCGGTTTTCAAATGGGTGACAATGGTTACATAGGCACAGGCGATGATGGTATTTTAAGAACGGATTTTTGGATGTACACTCCGACAACAGATACATGGATGCAAAAAGCAAATTTCCCAGGTACGGCAAGAGCTGGAGCAACAGGTTGGGGTATTTTCCCAACAGGATTTATAGCTACTGGAGAAGATGTCAATTATGATTATAAAAAAGATGTTTGGGAATATAATTATTTTGGAAATGCGTGGATTCAGCGTACTGATTTTATCGGTTCTGGTCGTAAAAATGCAGTTTCTTTTGTAATTGACGGAGTGGCATATTTAGGAACAGGTTACAATGGGATATTTCTAGATGATTTTTACGCATATTTTGGAATTGTTGGGATGACCGAAAACACTTCTAATTTTGTGTCATCAATTTACCCAAATCCTGCAAAAGAAATTTCAACAATTAAAATTCATGATGAAAATCCATTCGAACTTAAATTGCAATTCTATTCTATCACAGGAGAAGAATTAACATCAAAAGTGGAAGCTAATTATACTTCTATTAATTCAATTTCAATTAACACGTCGAATTTACCTGCAGGTAATTATTTTTATACACTTGTAAATAGTTCTAATAATAAAAAATCAACGGGAAAATTGATAGTTTTATAACCATGAAAGCATTTTTTATATTTTTCACACTTCTAATAGTGGGTTGTAATTCGAATATTGAACCTTCAAAAGAAGAAATAGTTGACACAAAAGTTCCAATAAAAAGCAATGCTACTGCTGATTTTTCTGTTGTTGTGATAGAAAACCAAGATGCAACATGGGGATACCAATTATTAAAAGATGGTAAACTTATGATTGACCAAAAAAACATACCTGCTATTCAAGGCAACAGAGGTTTTTCCACCAAAGAAAAGGCTGAATTAATGGGTTCTTTTATACTTCAAAAAGTAAAAAATGGTGGGTTCCCTCCTACCGTTTCGATTGAAGAAATGGACAGTCTAGGCGTTTTAAATTAAAAAACCCATGTAGCTGCGTTTTCTGAAGCTACAGAAAACAGGTTTAGGGTTGCCGACAACCGTTGTAATCTGCTGTAAGCACGAATTCTATTTTCGATAA
>JBILYS010000170.1:0-4706 GCA_044377625.1 Crocinitomicaceae bacterium | reverse complement strand
AAGCAACAAGTGCCATAGTCTTCCAACGTTCAGTTCTGTTACCTTTTCGATCAACGTCTCTACCTAAAAGGACATTAGAACGGATTTTTAGAATATTATAAGTGAAAAATCCAAATCCACCTATAAATAATAAGCCAAATAGAATACTTGAAATCATTTCTTTTAATTTGGGACTGAGTCCAATAATTGTCTTAATTTTTTTTCTTCACGACTCGTTAAAGGAACACCTTTCGTTTTCGCTCCTAACAAAGAGAAATGAATATATCTTTCAGGGTGCAATTGCAAGTCATTTACAAGATTTTGAAGTTCCTTATTCGTGTTTACTAATTCATTATACAGCGCTTCATCACCTAATAACTTACCAAGCGTACCTTCTCCTTTTTGAGCTTGATCCAAAACAGTATTTAGGTTTTTTAAGGTAGCCGATGCATTTCCAATTACAGTTTTGAAATCTGCAGAAACTAAATCGTCAGTAATTTTTTGAGCATTCCCAAGAACAGCGGAAATTTGATCATTGCTCTTTTTAAGATTTAGAGAAATACTTTCAACATTTGATAATATTCTACCGAATTTAACTTTTTCCTCGCCAACAAGCGATTCTACTTCACCGGCAACGTTTCCTAATTTATGAATAGCAATTTGTAATTCTTTTAAACTTCCTTTTATTTCTGAAGTTGCTGTCGTGTCCCAAAATGCTGATAACGAAGTTACCATTTTATCAATTGAACTTAAAGCCGTCTGAACTTTTTGCACCAATGGATCAGCATATGCTTTAACCTGAGTTGTAATATCTACTGTCACAACACCTTGCATTTTGTCCCCAGGTTTATAAAAACCTTTTGAAATATCAGGATTGAGGGAGAGTAATAAACCTTTATTAAACAAGTCGATTGAACCAGCCTCTAATTTCGAACCTCTAGGGATTTTAAAATTGTCTTCTTGGATATTAAAAGTGATTAAAACTTTCTTAAGACTATCCTTGCTTTCGGTAAGATCTATGCTTAAGACTTTTCCTACAACTACTCCATTCACCATTACTGAACCAGCAACTGGTACACCGCCAGAATTGGGGAAATAAGCATAATAAACTTCATCTCCTCCTAAAAAGCTATTACCTTTCAAGAAGTTTACTCCTGCAATCAATAATCCAATTGCGGCAATGGTAATAACACCCGTTTTAATTTCTTTAGAGATCTTCAAAACATTAATTTTCTGCTAATTTAATAGCTTTTTCTAAATTAATACGTTCTCCGTTAAGAAAGGCAACAACAAAAGCATGTTGATAACCCATTTCTCTTAATTCGTTTTTGTATTTATTTGCACCTGCAAAATCCTTTTCGTATTCACCAAATGTATATTTATAAAGGTTATCCTGCTTATACTCAAAGACTTTTAATCCTTTAAATTTTGATGAAGTAGATGAGATTTTTGTTTCAGAAGTTTCAACCTGAACTCTGAACACAACCTTATCTTTATGATTGTTTTCTTCGATTGTATTAGAAAGGACCTCTGAATTTCCTGAAGTAGAATTTATTGTTTTAACGTCAATTCCTTCCAATTCATTTTTGTAACTTTCAAATGCGGAAAACATGGAAGTAGCCATTTTCTTTTGTCCAGTTGTGTCGCCTAGAAATTTTTCTTCTGCAGGATTCGTCAAAAAGCCCGTCTCAATCAAAACACTCGGCATCGTTGTTTTATACAACACTAAAAATCCTGCTTGCTTAACTCCTCTGTTATATCTATTTAATTTTGTGAATTCTTTTTGTAATTTATCCGCAAAACTTATTGACTGATCTAAAAAAACGGATAATTGAATTTGTCTCGCAATAATGGCATCTGGTGACATGTCAAAATCCTTATACTTCTCTCCTTTATCATCTTCAAGAAAAATGGTTGAATTTTCTCGCTCGGCAACCTTTTGTTGTGACTCTGTTCTGTGCAAACCTAAAACATATGTTTCGGCACCATAAGCAGAAGGACTAGCAGCATTAGCGTGTATGCAAATAAAAAGATCTGCTTTTGCTTTGTTTGCAATATTTGCGCGTTCATCCAATTCAACAAAAACATCTTTGTCACGTGTATAAATCACTTTTATCCCTGGATATTTTTTCTTTATTTGATCACCCAACTTCAATGCGATTGAAAGACATACATTTTTTTCATTTGCAGAAGCCCCGTGACAACCAGGGTCCTTGCCTCCATGCCCAGCATCAATAACTATTGTTTTGATAGTTGGGCGTTCGGTTACAGTCTTTTGTCCGTATGAATTTCTTCCGCCAAAGATGACTAGAAGCAATAAAATTAGATTGAATCTGTTATATGTCAATATTTTTTCCATTGCGAAGAGCTAATTTTAATAGTTTTGTAGTCGAATTGATGACTAAAAAACAAATTTACATTTCATTCTTGACCAAAAAACGTTCCATACTGATACTTATCTTCGGCTTATTGTTAATAATGTTTGGTTCAACGGTTGGTTACGGTCAAACTAATCCAATCAAAGACACATTGAGATTGAATGACGATTCATTTGAAGATATAATTTATTATAGTGCCAGAGATTCTATTTACACCGATTTAAAGAAAAAACAAGTTCATTTATACGGCGATGCTAAAGTAAACAATGGAGAAATCAATATGTCAGCGGGATACATTTTAATTGATTTGGATAAAAATGAAATTTTAGCACAATACGCATATGATAAGGATAGTAACAAAGTTGAATTCCCTAAATTTAAAGAAGGTTCAGAAGAAATAAAAGCTTCCAGTATTCGGTATAATTTCACAACTGAAAAAGGATATATTGAAGAATTGGCCGTTCAACAAGATGAAATGTATTTGTACATGGGTGTTGCCAAAAGACATCCAAATGATGAGATACATTTTAAAAACGGTCGTTTTACAACGTGTAATTTGGACGAACCACATTATCATTTTCAACTTTCTAGAGCCGTCATGATTCCAGAAGAGCGAATAGTTACTGGGCCAATGAATCTATGGATTAAAGGTGTACCTACTCCACTTGGATTGCCATTTAGTGTTATTCCACAGCAAAAAGAACGAACACATGGAATACTTTTTCCAGAAGTAGTTCCTTTGTCAATTTATGGTTTTGGAGTTCAAAATCTTGGGTATTATCTTCCTATTAATGACCGCATGCAAACTTCTGTTTATGCAAATCTTTATTCAAGAGGAAGTTGGGGATTGCGTAATAATCTTGAATATGCTAAAATGTATGGCTATCGTGGAAATTTAGATTTAGGTTTTCAGCAGTTTAAAAGTGGTTTTCCAGATAGTACAAAATCTAATAAATTGAGTGTCATTTGGATTCACAAAAAAGAATTAAAATCAAATCCATTTTGGAACTTTTCAGCGAACGTGAATTTTATTTCTGATAATAAATCGAAAAACAATTTAGACCCTTTAAACTCCCAATATTTCAATAACAGCTTCAATTCTGACATGAACATCACTAGATCGTTTCCAGGCAAACCAGTGTCAATGGGTATGAAAATGTCTGTTCGACAAAATTCGTTGACTAAAAACATGTCATTAATCTCGCCTGTTGTAAATGTAAATGTCACGCGATTTTTTCCTTTTAAGAAGTTGATTCATGGAAGTAATGGCGTGCAACAGCTATTATCTCGAATGGGGATGACCTACAACTTAGAAGGGCAAAACAAATCTACTTTTCAGGACACTTTACTTCGTGATAAAAATTTCAGTGAAATTGGATCTCAATTTTTCAATGGATTTAATCAAAATATTGCCATTCAAACAACTACCTCTTTTTTAAAAAATACAGTGAAGTTTAATCCATCGATTACCTATTCTAATAAAATTAATTTCCAACAGATTGAGAAACAATATGATGCTGTCAAAAATGAGACAACAGCTGACACGCTTCGTAAATCTGGCATGGCGCATGAGCTTACTTTTAACGCGCAATTAACGACAATGATTTATAGTTATTACAAATTTATCGGTAAGAAAAATCCATTACTAAGACACATCATAACTCCTTCATTTGGAATTAGATACGCGCCTCAACTTAATCAATTAGTAACAGCTAACGTCGGTGTGAATCAGTCATCGTTAACCTATTCTCCTTTTGAGAATAGTATTTATAGTTCTTACAACGGTAAAGGAGCAGCTCAATTAACTTTTGGATTTAATAATACGTTTGAATTGAAACGTAAATCAGATAAAGACACATTAACTGGATTTAAAAAAACACGTATCGTTGACATGTTATCAATCAATGGAAATTATGATTTCATGAAGGATTCTATGAACCTATCAGATTTATCTTTAAACATGAGAATCAATCCTATTGAATGGTTGAATTTCGTGGCAACTTCAGTTTTTAGTCCTTATGGTTGGATTGACAGCACTGGAGCTACTATTTCACAATTTGCATTAAGTTCAAAAAATACATTAGGAAGATTTTTACGAAATAATTTCACCACAACTTTAACGCTTACCTCTAAGAAAAGTAGAGAAGTATTAAATGAAACGAAAGAATTAATAAATTCCAATTGGAATACCGATTTCAATTTCTACGCATTGCATCCCGAATACATCTTAAATTTCAACATTCCATGGAAAATGTCCTTTTCACATGTTTATTCAATCGATGTAAATACAGATAAAAAGGAAACTAACTCTTCCACATTCAACCAATTGCAAACATTGGTTTTAAATGG